>NZ_LZLU01000178.1:0-6238 GCF_001673415.1 Mycobacterium sp. 1165196.3
GCGTCAGGCTGGTGTGCCGGAAGATGTCGACGGTGACCGCGGTCGGCGTCTGGCCGGCGGCGAGTTCGGTGCAGACCTGGTGGCCCGTCTGCACGGCGGCTTGGGTGGACGGGAAAGTGACGCCGAGGCTTTGCATCTGGCCCAGGAACGCCGCGTCGGCGGTCTGCACGGAGCTCGCTGCGGCGGTGCCGGCGAAGCCGACGGCGGCGAGTCCGATGGCGGCGGTGCCGATTGCGGTGGTGGCCATCTTTGTGATGCGGCGGGAGAACATTGCTGCCACCCCTTTCAGGTGCGTTACTGAGTAGGACGATCCCAGCGTCGCGTTTGTTCCTTGGTGTCTTCTCAATAACTTCTTGGTAGCGATCGCGGCCGCTTATCAATGCGCCCGCCAGGCGCTTATGCCTGTGTCATCTCGTAATACGTGCCGCGACGGGCGAGTAGTTCAGTGTGATTGCCCTGTTCGACGATCCGCCCGGCCTCGACCACCACGATGCGGTCCGCGTCGCGGATCGTCGAAAGTCGGTGCGCGATAATGAAACTCGTGCGATCGCGGCGCAGTTCACACATCGCGTGCTGGATGAGGGCCTCGGTGCGGGTGTCGACCGAGCTGGTCGCCTCGTCCAGGATCAACAGTTGTGGGCGGGCAAGAAACGCGCGCGCGATGGTGATGAGCTGCTTCTCGCCGGCGCTGATGTTGCCTCCGTCACCGCTGATCCGGGTCTGGTAGCCCGCCGGCAGCGTCCGGACGAACGGGTCGACGTAGGCGGTCTTGGCGGCGTCGAGCACCTCGTCCTCACCGGCGTCCGGGCGTCCATAGGCGATGTTCTCCGCGATCGTCCCGTCGAACAGCCAGGTGTCCTGCAGCACCATGCCGATCCGCGACCGCAGCGACCGGCGGTCCAGCGTGCTGATGTCGACCCCGTCGAGCAGGATCTGTCCCGCGTCGACGTCATAGAACCGCATCAGCAGGTTCACCAGCGTGGTTTTGCCCGCTCCGGTCGGTCCGACGATCGCCACCGTGCTGCCCGGTTCGGCCACCATGGACAGGTCCTCGATCACCGGGGTGCCCGGGCGGTAGGCGAAGCTCACGTGAGCGAACTCGACGCGTCCACCGGGCCGCGGGGGGGTGCCGGCCCGCAGGGCAGGCACAGGATCCGGCGCCTCCTCGGGCTCGTCGAGCAGCGCGAAAATCCGCTCGGCGCTGGCCACCCCGGATTGCAGGGTGTTGTACATGCCGGCGAGCTGGCTCAGTGGCGAGTTGAACTGCCGCACATATTGAATGAACGCCTGGATATTGCCCAGGGTGATGCGGCCGGTGGCCACCTGCAGGCCGCCCACCACCGCGACGGCGACGTAGCCGAGATTGCCGATGAACGTCGTCGCCGGTGCCACCAGCCCGGAGAAGAATTGAGCGCCGAAACTGGCCCGGTAGACGTCGTCGTTGAGGGTGCGGAACTGCTCGCGCGCCGCCGCCTGGTGGCCGAACGTCGTGACCACCGTGAAACCGCTGTAGGTCTCCTCGATGTGGGCGTTCAGGCGGCCGATGCTGGTCCACTGCGCGACGAACAGGCGGTGGGAGCGTCGCGCGATCGCCCGCGTAGCCAACAGCGACAGCGGCACCGTCAGCACGGTGATCACCACCAGCAGCGGCGAGATGGACAGCATCATCGCCAGCACCGCCACCATGGTCAGGACCGATGTCAGCAGCTGGCTGATCGTCATCGCCAGCGACGATTGGATGTTGTCGACGTCGTTGGTGACCCGGCTCAGCAACTCCCCGCGCTGACGTCCATCGAAGTAGGACAACGGCAGCCGGTGGATTTTGTCCTCGACATCGGAACGTAAGCCCACCATGGTGCGCTGCACGGTGGCGTTGAGCAGTCGCGCCTGTATCCAAATCAGCAGCGCCGAAACGAGATAGAGGGCCAGCGCCAGCGTCAGCGTTCGTGCGACCGCCCCGAAGTCGACGCCGTGACCCGGGACCACGTTCATCCCGGACAGCAAGTCGGCGAAGGTGTCGGCGCCTCGGCCGCGTGCGGCGGCGACGGCCTGGGCCTTGGTCATCCCGGCGGGCAGCTGGCGCCCGATGACGCCGTTGAACAGCAAGTCGGTGGCGTGCCCCAGGATTCGCGGGACGATCACCCCGATCGCCGTGCCGGTGATACCCAAGCTGATCACCGCGATGCACAGCCGTCGTTGCGGCGCAAGCCGTTTCACCAGGCGGGCGGCCGAACCCCAGAAGTCGCGCGACCGGGTTGCGGGGGCCGTCCGGTTGGCGGCCTGGGTGGCCGCGGCGGTCACGGTGGGCCCCCGGCTCGTCCGGTTCGCACCGCGCCGGCCGACTGCGAGTCGGCGAATTCGGCGTAGGTGGCGCAATCGACGAGCAGCGATTCGTGGGTGCCCGCGCCCACCAGCTTCCCGTTGTCGATCACGATTACCTGGTCGGCCGTGGATGCGATCGAAATGCGTTGTGTGACAACGATGACGGTGGCATCACCGGAGGTCTCCCGTAGCGAGGTGCGGACCCGCGCGTCGGTGCGCTCGTCGAGCGCGGCGAACGAGTCGTCGAACAAATAGATTGCCGGACGGCGGATGACCGCCCGGGCGATGGCGAGTCGCTGCCGTTGCCCGCCCGAGAAGTTGATACCGCCCTGGGCCACCCGCATCTGCAGCCCGTCATCGTGGGCCCGCACGAAATCGTCGGCGGCGGCCACCCGCAACGCCTCCCACATCTGATCGTCGGTAGGGACCCGATGCGGGGCGGCGCCGTAGCGCAGGTTGTCCGCGACCGTCCCGGAAAACAGGTAGCCGCGCTGGGGAACCAGCCCGATGGCCGACCACAGCCGCTCGGTCCGGTATTCGCGGACGTCGATGCCGTCGATCGAGACGGCGCCGCCGGTCACGTCGTAGAGCCGGCAGATCAGCGAGACCAGCGTCGACTTGCCCGAACCGGTGCTGCCGACGATGGCGGTGGTGGTTCCGGGCGCCGCGGTCAGCGAAATGCCTTGCAGCACTGGGCGATCGGCGCCCGGATAGGTGAAGGTCGCGCCGTGCAGCCGCACGACTCCGGTGATGGCGCCGCGCGGGGACCGCGGGCTCGGGGGGTCGGTCACCGCCGGCCGGGTGGCGAGCACCTCGGTGATCCGCTCGGCGCACACCGAGGCGCGCGGCAACACCACCAGCGTCATCGTCGCCATCAACACCGCCATCAGGATCTGGGTGAAGTAGGCCAGGAAGGCGGTCAGCGAACCGACCTGCATCTGGCCGCGGTCGATGCGCAACCCGCCGAACCAGATCAGCGCGACGCTGGACACGTTGATGGTCAGCGTGGTCACCGGCAGCATCAACGCTTGCCAGTTGCCCGCGGTCAGTGCGGTGTTCGACAGTGCGGTGTTGGCGCGGGCGAAGCGGTCTCGTTCGAAACCTTCCCGCGCGAACGCGCGGACCACCCGGACGCCGGCCAGCTGGTCGCGCAGCACCCGGTTGATGCCGTCGATCAGGCCCTGCATCCGGCGGAACAGGGGCAGCATGTGCGACATCACCCAGTAGTTGGCTACCGCCATGATCGGCACGCTGACCAGCAGCAGCCACGTCAGCGCGGCCTCCTGGCGGATGGCCATGAAGATCCCGCCGAGGCACATGATCGGGGCGGTCACCAGCACCGTGGCGCTTATTTGGACCAGGTACTGGATTTGCCGCACGTCGTTGGTGCTGCGTGTCAGCAGCGTCGGCGCCCCGAATCGGGCGGTCTCGCGTTCGGAGAAGGAGGTGACGTGCTCGAAGATGGCGGCGCGCAGGTCGCGACCGAAGCCCATCCCGGTGCGCGAGCCGACATAGATCGCCCCGACCGAGCACAGCACCTGCAATGCGGTGACCCCGAGCATGACCATGCCGAGCCGAACGATGGTGGTGGTGTCGCCCTTGGCCACCCCCTCGTCGATGATGGCGGCGTTGACGGTAGGCAGGTACAGCGACGCGAGGTTGCCGATCAGCTGCAGCACCATCAGCACCGCCACCAGCCGTCGGTACGGCTGGATGTACTGGCGCAGCAGTGCCAGGAGCATGGGCTAACTGTCGCACACCGTCCGCGCGGCCGTGCCCGGCAACCGCCGGACGGTCCAGGTCCGCACCCCACTTGTTGCGGCCCCGAAATACCTGCTCAGGCGCGTCGGTGGTTGACCCGCTGGGCTGCCGCTACAGTGCATCGTGTGGACCAGCAGCGGGCGGAGCGGAAGCAGGGTAGCGGTGCGGCGTAGCACGAGGGCGCTGGCTCTCGTGGCGTCAGCAGTGACGATCCTGATCCCCGCGGCTGCGGGCTGCTCCGATTCCGGCGGCAACAAACCGGGCGCTACGTCGTCGTCGACGCCGCAGAACGGCCAGGGCAGCCACGGTGCGATGTTCCCGCAGTGCGGCGGGATCAGCGACCAGACCGTAGCGGAGCTCACCAAGGTCACCGGGCTGATCAACACCGCCCGCAACTCAGTGGGGTGCCAGTGGCTCGCCGGTGGTGGCATCCTGGGGCCGCACTTCTCCTTCTCCTGGTATCGCGGCAGCCCCATCGGTCGCGAACGCAAGACCGAGGAGCTTTCGCGGGCCAGCGTCGATGACATCAACATCAACGGCCATAGCGGTTTCATCGCCATCGGCAACGAGCCCAACCTGGGTGACTCGTTGTGTGAGGTGGGCATCCAGTTTCAGGACGACTTCATCGAGTGGTCAATCAGTTTCAGTCAGAAGCCGTTTCCGCCGCCATGCGACATAGCGAAGGAACTCGCTCGTCAGTCGATTGCGAATTCGAAATGATGGCCTCGACGCGTTCCCGGGCCGGCAGGACCGCGGTTGCCACCGCGATCGTGGTGATCGCCGCGCTGTTGGTGTTGACGGGGTGTTCCCGCTCGATCGGGGGCAACGCGGTCAAGGCGGGCGGCAATGTGCCCCGCAACAACAACTCTCAGCAGCAGTACCCGAACCTGCTCAAGGAATGTGAGGTCTTGACCAGCGACATCCTGGCCAAGACGGTGGGCGCCGACCCGCTCGACATTCAGAGCACCTTCGTCGGTGCGATCTGCCGCTGGCAGGCGGCCAATCCGGCCGGGTTGATCGACATCACCCGGTTCTGGTTCGAGCAGGGCAGCCTGTCCAACGAGCGCAAGGTCGCGGAATTTCTGAAGTACAAGATCGAGACCCGGTCGATCGCCGGGATCGACTCGATCGTGATGCGGCCCGACGACGCGAACGGTGCGTGCGGCGTGGCCAGCGACGCCGCCGGGGTGGTCGGATGGTGGGTCAACCCGCAGGCTCCGGGCATCGATGCGTGCGGTCAGGCCATCAAGCTGATGGAGCTGACGCTGGCCACCAACTCCTGATCGAACCTCAGCGCGGCGACGATGCAGCCGGCGCAGCCGGGTGCGGAGGAGCCGGGCAATCGAACCTTAGCGCGGCGACGATGCAGCCGGCGCAGCCGGGTGCGGAGGAGCCGGGCAATCGAACCTCAGCGCGGCACCTCGAAGTCGATCAGCGTCGCCCCGCCGAGTTCGACCTCATTCCACGCGCCCGGCACGGTGAGCACCGCGATCGCCGACGTTGGAAACTTGGCCGAAATTCGTTCGGCGGCAGCGGTATTCGTACGTCCGGCGCCGCCCAGTCCCAGCGCCAGGGCCGACATCGTCGGCTCGTGTCCGATGACCAGTAGCGTGCCGACGGCGTCGTCCACCGTGTTGATCTCGTCGATCAGCGTGCCGGGAGTGCTCGCGTAGAGGCGCTCGCTGTATCGCACCGGCGCATCGATGCCGGTGTTGAGCAGCGTCTCGCGGGTGCGCGTCGCCGTGGAGCACAGCACGCCGTCGATGGCGGGCGCGTTGGCGCGCAGCCAGTCGCCGGCCAGCCCGGCTTGGCGGATGCCGCGGGGCGCCAGCGGCCGGTCGTGGTCGTCGACGCCCGGCGGGTAATCGGACTTCGCGTGCCGCATCAGCAGCAAGGTGCGCTGGTCAGTCACGAGCAATCAGATTAATCAGTGCGGCGGCAGATCGTCGTCATCACCCAGCAGTTTTTCGGGGTGGTGGAAGGTGTTGGTGCGGGGTTGGCCGGTGTCGAGGTGTGGGGGTGGTTTCCATTGGGTGTCGCCGTGGGTGTTTTTGCGGGTGGTCCAGCCGCCGGGTCTTAGTAGGCGGTGGTGGGGGCCGCAGGCGAAGGTGAGGTCGTTGACGTCGGTGGTGTGGCACTTGCTGTAGTCGGTGAC
>NZ_LZLU01000179.1:0-5015 GCF_001673415.1 Mycobacterium sp. 1165196.3
GGGCGACGCTGGGCAACAGGCAGACCGGCCAGCCGACGGCGCACTCCGGCGCCACCACAGCCGCGGCGAAGCCGAGCGCCACCGCCGCCGCGCCGCCGGAACCGTCGGTGACCCCCGAAGGCCTACAGTCGCTGGTGCTCACCGGGGAAGACGTCGCCGGCCTGATCAAGGCGCCCGGCATGTACGTCAACAAGACCTGGACGCAAACGCACGAACTGCAGCCCGGCGACAGCTTCGATCCCCCGGAATGCACCGAAGCGGTGTTCAACGGCTTGACAGCGTCCTATCGCGACAGCGGTTACCGCGCCATCTACGGCGTCGACCTGGGGCAGCACACCAACGGTTTCCCGCACGGGGTTTCGGAGTTCGTCGCGACGTTCGACAACGCCGCGGCCGCAAAGGGTTTCGTCGCCGGCGCCATCAACCACATCAACGGTTGTGCCGGCAGGCAGTTGACCTACTCGCACGGCGGCATCTCCGGCATCTACAGCGTCGGGACGCCGGTGCAGACCGGCCCGGTGACGTCGGTGCGCAGCACCCTGGGCACCGTGCAGGACAACGGGCGGACCACCGACGTCGGCGGCCAGCACACCAGCGCGTTGCGGGCCCTGGCGGCCAAGGCCAACGTCGTGGTCGACGTCGACGTCATCGGACGTGATCTCGGCGACGACGCCGCCACCCTCGTGCAGGGCATCCTGGGCCGTATCCCGAGTTGAGCAGGCTGCCAACAGGATTGGCGGGCTACAGGACCCGAACGTCTGCCGGTGACCAGAACGCCCGCATCGACGTGATCTTGGCGTCCCCGTCGAACGACATCGTTGAAATGGGCGAGATCCGGGTGCGGCTGTCACCGGCGTCGAGCGTCAGATGCCAGAAGAAGGCGGCCTCGCTGCCGCCGATCCGTATTTCGGCGAGTTCGGTGTCCTTCTTCGCGTCCTGAAACCCCGTGTAGAAGGCGCGGATGGCATCATGCCCGCGGCGGATGTCGGAGCCGATCGGGTCCTCGATGGTGGCGTCGTCGGCGTAGAGCGCCACGATGTCGTCGGCGGTGCCCGTGGCGACCAGCGCGAGGTAGCGATTGACGGTCTCGGTGATGGCTTCTGGCGACGGCATAACTTCGGACGCTACTCCTCGCCGTCGCCGCGGTATGAGTTGCGGTATTCCCGGCAATACTGGCGGGCGTGACTTTCATCGAATGCCTCGCGAGCCGGGAGATCTACCGCAACCCGTGGATGGTGCTGCGCGAGGACGACATCCGGCGCCCGGACGGCAGCGAGGGCATCTACAGCGTCGTCGACAAGCCGGCCTATGCGCTCGTGCTGCCTTACGACGGGCATCGCTTCCGGCTGGTCGAGCAGTTTCGCTATCCCCTCGGCGAGCGGCGTTGGGAATTCCCCCAAGGCACCGCTCCCGAACTGGCCGACGCCGAACCGGCCGATCTCGCCGAGCGCGAGCTGCGGGAGGAAACCGGCCTGCGCGCAACGTCGTTCGAGGCACTCGGCCAGCTCGACGTCGCACCGGGAATGACCAGTCAGCGGGGCTGGGTGTTTCTGGCCACCGGCATCGCCGAGGGAGAAGTCGAGCGCGAACATGAGGAGCAGGACATGCGCAGCGCGTGGTTCTCGCGCGACGAGGTCGAGCGGATGATCCGCGAAGGAGTCATCGCCGACGCGCAGTCGGTGGCCGCCTACGGGCTGTTCTTGTTGCGAGCGCGGTGAATCCGCGCGACAGCACCGCGATCGTGTCCGCGCCGAGATCGCGCCGCGTCATCGAATGCCCACCATTGACGCATGCGGCCGGCGTCTCGGGTAGGTGCGATGCTCACAGCCGTCACCACGTTGGTCGTCGGCGCATCCGGCATGTCTGCGAACGCGATGTCGCCCTCGTGGAACGGCAGATACTCGTTGGTGAGGTACGCGGCCAGTAAATCCGGCACCAGCGTCGCGGCGAAACAAGCCGAGCCGACCTTCAGCGCCGACTACGTCTTCACCACCGCGTGCTCGTCGGGCAGGTGCGTGGCCACCGCTACCAACGGCCCCGCACCGAAGAACCCGACGTTGCCCCAGCCTTCGCACTACGCGTGGGACGGCGCCAAATGGGTCGAGCGCTTTGACTTCCAATGGGATTGCTATATGGGCGAGGGTGTTCCGAAGGTGTGGGCACCGGCGCGGTCGTGGGCCTTCTACGCACCGCAGGCCGACGGATCGCTGCGTGGCACGTGGCACACCGACATCAGCGGCGGGCCCTGCGGTGGGTCCGTCGAAATGCCGGTGGCGGCGTTCGCCGCCGGATCGGCATGACGGAGACGCCGTCGCGACGATGCCTTAGGGATTGATCAGGGGCAGTAGTTCGATTCCGCGGCGCTCACGATGGCCGTGGCGTCCCCGTAGTTGAAGGAACTGTTCAACCCGGAATGAACGTCGGTGGCCAGCTCGTCCGGGGTCTTGCCCGCGGCGCGATCCGAGCAGATGGCGTGGCCCAGCGAGATCAGCGTGCCTTCGCCGCCCGGCTGCCACACCACGCCGATCTTCTTCAGTTGACCCAGGTATCCGTCATCGTCGGCGGCGGCGACCCCGCTACCTACCGTTAACGCGGCAGCAACGACCGCCGGAATACATAACATGCGCAACCCGCAAACAGCCTTCACGCTCGGCTCCTTCTCCTCGGTGAGGGTGATAACGGCCTCATTATGCGGTGTGCGGTGCGGTATTGCGCGACGAACAGCAAAAGCTGGCAAACCGGCACTGAGCAACTGTGTCCTGTGTCAGCAATCAAGGGTGACTTCCGTGGCAACGGGCCAACTCCGCCGCCGGGTATCGATTGAGCGGATCAGTCCGTCGGGCCCGAGGTCATGGAGGCGATGTAATAGGTTTCGTGCCCGGTCGGATAGCCGCCGCCGCCGGTCGCGATATGGACGTGGTCATAGTGGTCGGCGGTCTCCGATCCCAGGTCGGCCATCCAGTTGCCGCCGCCGACGCCCGGGTAGATCTTCTGCCGCCAGATCACGTGGTTGATGCCCCATCGTTTCGCGTTCGCCAGGGCGTAGCCGGCGATCTGGTTGCCGAGCTCGATGCCTTCGGGGGAGTGGTAGTTCGGGATCATCACGTCGATGGCCAGCCCGTTGGGATGCCACGGCAACGGGTCCTCGCGGTATCCGTAGATGGTCTTGATCTGGGGGAAGAGGACGGTGATGACGCGGGCGGCCCAGATGGTCTTGACCTGCAACCGTTCTTCGGATCCCACGCTGTGCGGCAGGGCGAGCTGGAATTGCTGGCCGGCGGACGGGGCGGGCGGTGCCAGAGCCGTCAGCGATTCGATCTCTGCCGGACTGGCGGGGCGCGGCCCCCTGGCGGGCGGCGCCGGGGCCGGCGCACTGGTGGGGCTCGGCGCCGCCACGGGCGTCTCGACGCAGCAACGCGTCTTGGTTCCCTGCGCGTGGATCATCGCCGCGGAGACGACGAGCGACGCCGCGACCGCCAGCCAGCGCCCCCGACCCTTGGCGAACACCTTCACGCCCACGACCAGCAGCTTAATGTCGTCTGTGACTCATGGGGCGCGTTTTCACATTGCTTGTTCAGCGCGGGCGAGCGCACCAGAATGACACCATGCTCGGGCGATCATTCGATGACGCGAATGCTTTTCACCGAACGATGCGCCGCTTGGCGTCCACGACGGTGGGTGTGGCGCTTCTTCGCCCGACGGCGCACCACCTCGATCGCCTGGTCGCCAAGGCCACCGGTGGCCGGAGGAGCTTCGCCGAGGTCGCGACCGGCATCCCGGCGGTCATGCTCACCACCACGGGCGCCAAATCCGGTGAGTCGCGCACCGTCGCCGTGTACGGGATCCCGCACCCGGACGGCCTGGCCCTCATTGCGTCCAACTTCGGCGGTACCAGGCATCCGGCCTGGTATCACAATCTGAAGGCCCATCCGCAGGCGACGGTCGCGGTCGGCGGCGACACCTGGCAGGCCACCGCGCGCCTGGCAACGCCACGCGAGCGCGACGAGATCTGGGCCAAAGGCCTCGAGCTGTATCCGGGCTGGCGGAAGTACGAAGTGCGGTCCGGAAATCGGCAGATCGAGGCGTTCGTGCTGACGCGAAGCTGACTGACTCGCACCGTTTCAGCTGGTAGGGCACCGTGTATTCGCCGGCGCGTTATCGCGACGAGTCGCGTCGCTTGCTGGACCAGGCCCGGTATGCCCGGTAACCCATCAACGCCGCGAGGACTCCGGTACTGACCAAACCCGGGGCCGTGCCGTGGGTGTACGCATTTTGCACGAACAGGGCCAGGAACAGCACGGCCATCCCAGTGGAGAAGGTGGGGCTGCAGGGGTTTCGGCTCTACGCCCGCGTCGCGCCTGCCGTTTCTGCTTGCTGCCTCAAACGGCCGTCGCTGCCGGTCTTTAACGGGACGAACTCTTGCGCTCATCTGCGCGGTCCTCAAGCCAGTTCACCATGAAGACCAGGACCGCCCAGCACGCCGCGTAGCCGATGGTGTAAATCGGTACCAGCATCCACCAAGGGTGCGAACCCAATAGCAGCCGCGCCAGACCCTTCAGTGCGTCGGTGATGAAGCCGGACACGATGATTGCCACGAGCAGGGCGGTGTAGGTGTGTTGGCGTTGCTCGGGCACCTTGCCGCCCGCGTGCCTGAGCAGGTACCAGAAAACGATGACGGCCACCGCCACTGCACACAAGACAAATCCGATGATCATCCATGTGGGAACGGATTTGCTGCCGGGAGGGCTGGCTGAATCGAATAGAACGTCGATGGTGATCGCCCACACGAGGTACAGCGGTAGCAGAAGCAATATCCGCTTTGCGTTGATCATGGCTTCGGCAGCCCCGGTATCGGTTGTTCGATGCATTCCCACGCGCCCTTAGCGGCGGCTTCGACCGGGGCCTCGATCAGCCCTTGCGCGAAGCCACCGACGAATCCCAGTACCGCGCCGGGTATCGCCCCTGCTCCGCCGACTTCAGGAGTGAGCCCTGCGCCTAACACCGCACCGATGCCT
>NZ_LZLU01000180.1:0-39948 GCF_001673415.1 Mycobacterium sp. 1165196.3
ATTCGTCCGGCCGATGAGCACCGCACCGCTCTTCAGAAGATTGTCGACGACGGGGCTGTTGGTTGTGGCGATGAGGTCACGCTGTAGCGTCACGCCGTCGGTGGTGGCGTAGCCGGCCTGGTCGACGTTGATCTTCACCGTTACCGGCACACCGGCCAGCGGTCCAACCTCATCGCCACAACCAACAGCCCCGTCGTCGACAATCTTCTGAAGAGCGGTGCGGTGCTCATCGGCCGGACGAATGCGCCCGCATTCTGCCTCCGTTGGTTCACCTCGAATCAATTGCACGGGGAAACCCGCAACCCACGGAACGCGGACCTAACCCCTGGTGGCTCGTCGGGCGGGGCCGCCGCGGCAGTCACGGCGGGCATCGGCGCGATTGCCCACGGAACCGACATCGCAGGTTCGATCCGCTATCCGGCGTACGCGTGTGGGATACACGGGTTGCGCCCGACACTTGGCCGCGTCCCCGCGTTCAACGCCTCTCTCCCCGAACCGACCATCGGCGCCCAGCTCGGGCGAGTTTCAGGCCCGTTAGCGCGCAGCGTCGCCGACCTCCGGCTGGCATTCGCGGCGATGGCGGCTCGAGACGCCCGCGACCCGTGGTGGGTGCCCGCGCCCCTGTCAGGTCCGCCCCCTGTGGCCAGGCGAGCGGCTTTCTGCGTGGCGCCGGACGGGCTTGGCACCAGACCTGAAGTGGCGCAAGCGGTCCGCGACGCGGCCGAGCGGCTCAAAGCCGCGGCGTGGGACGTGGACGAGCTGGCCACCACCCCGCCACTCGCCGAAGCAGCCGATGCGCAAACCAAACTCGCGTTCCTTGACGGGTACGACGACAAGCTTGCGGCCGCCCAACGGGAGGGCGACCCGGGCGCGTTGAATGTGCTGGCGCGTCTGCGCGAGCAAGCCGTCGCTTTCGACCTGACCGCGTTCTCCAAGTCGCTGAGTCGCCGAGCCACACTTCTGCGTGACTGGCTGACGCTGTTCGAGAATTACTCTGTCCTGGTGATACCGGTCAGCGCCGAGCTGCCCTTCGCGAACCATCTCGATATGCAAGGCGACGCCGCCTTCGCGCGGGTATGGGCCGCACAGCTCACCCAGCTCGGTTTGCCCTACCTCGGGCTGCCGGCACTGACCGTGTCGACCAGTCTGCTCGGCAGCACGCCGGTCGGCGTGCAGATCGTTGCGGGCCGCTACCGCGAGGACCTGTGTCTGGCCGCCGGAGAAGCGATCGAAGCTGTGGGTACACCAGTCTCACCGATCGACCCGATGCCGGGATAGGGTCGCAGCGCCGCCGCCCGACCAGGGAAATCGGGCCGTAACACCGGCTCAAGTAAGCTGGCAAATCGTGCAAAAGCAGCTTCGCAGGTTAGGGGTGATGGGTGGGACGTTCGACCCCATCCATTACGGCCACCTGGTTGCCGCCAGTGAGGTCGCCGACCTGTTCGACCTCGACCAAGTGGTGTTCGTGCCCAGCGGCCAGCCCTGGCAGAAGGACCGGCACGTCTCGGCCGCCGAGGACCGGTACCTGATGACGGTGATCGCCACGGCGTCCAATCCCCGTTTCACGGTCAGCCGGGTCGACATCGACCGCGCCGGCCCCACCTACACCAAGGACACTTTGCGCGACCTGCACGCTCTCAACCCGGACTCCGAGCTGTACTTCATCACCGGGGCCGACGCGCTGGCCTCCATTCTGTCGTGGCAGGGCTGGGAGACGGCGTTCGAGCTGGCCCGCTTCATCGGGGTCAGCCGGCCCGGTTACGAGCTGCGCCGCGAACACGTCACCGGCGTGCTCGGTGAGCTGCCCGACGACGCGCTGACCCTCGTCGAGATCCCGGCGCTGGCCATCTCCTCGACCGATTGCCGCCGCCGCGCGGCGCAGCGCCGCCCGCTGTGGTACCTGATGCCCGACGGCGTCGTGCAGTACGTCTCCAAGCGCCGGCTCTACCGCGACGACGTCGTGCCGCCGGTGCCGGCCAGCGAAACACGCCTGAGCGCAGGGGATCACCCATGAGCGCCACCCAGGAGGCCATCGACATGGCCACGGTGGCCGCCGGTGCCGCCGCGTCGAAGCTTGCCGACGATGTCATCGTCATCGACGTCTCCGCGCAGTTGGCCATCACGGACTGCTTCGTGATCGCCTCGGCCTCCAACGAGCGACAGGTCAACGCCATCGTCGACGAGGTCGAGGAGAAGATGCGCAAGGCCGGTTACAAGCCGGCGCGTCGCGAGGGAACCAGGGAAGGCCGCTGGACGCTGCTGGACTACCGCGACATCGTCGTCCACATTCAGCACCAGGAGGACCGCGACTTCTATGCCCTCGACCGGCTGTGGAGTGACTGCCCGGTGGTGCCGGTAGACCTCGATGAGGGCCGCGCCAACTCCGATGAGTCGGGTGCGTCATGAGGGTCCGTCGTCTGATCATGTTGCGGCACGGGCAAACCGAGTTCAACGCCGGCAGCCGGATGCAGGGTCAGCTGGATTCCGAACTCAGCGAACTCGGCCGGGCCCAGGCCGTCGCGGCCGCCGAGGTGCTGGGCAAACTGCAGCCGTTGCTCATCGTGTCGTCGGATCTGCATCGCGCCTACGACACGGCGGTCAGGTTGGGGGAGCTGACCGGCCTGCCGATCCGGGTCGACCAGCGATTGCGGGAAACCCATCTCGGCGACTGGCAGGGAATGACGCACACCGAGGTCGACGAACAGGCCCCCGGCGCCCGGCTGGCCTGGCGCGAAGACGCCACCTGGGCACCGCACGGCGGTGAGAGCAGGGTCGACGTCGCCGCTCGCAGCGTACCCTTGGTTGCCGAACTGGTGACCGGCGAGCCGGAGTGGGGCGAGCCCGACGGGCCCGATCGCCCGGTGGTGCTGGTGGCCCACGGCGGGCTGATCGCCGCTTTGTCGGCCGCGCTGTTGAAGCTTCCCGTCGCCAATTGGCCGATCCTGGGTGGCATGGGCAATGCCAGCTGGGTGCAGCTGTCCGGCCACAACGACGATCCGGCCGACGAATTCGACAGCATCCGTTGGCGTCTGGATGTGTGGAACGCTTCGGCGCAGGTGTCCAACGATGTCCTCTGAGCGGCCGCCGAAGCCCACCCTGCTGATATTCGCCGACTCCCTGGCCTACTACGGCCCGACGGGAGGGCTGCCCGCCGACGATCCCCGGATCTGGCCGAATATCGTCGCTGCGCAGCTGGGTTGGGACGTCGAGCTGATCGGCCGCATCGGCTGGACGTGCCGCGACATCTGGTGGGCGGCGACCCAGGACCCGCGGGCGTGGGCGGCGCTACCGAGGGCGGGCGCGGTCATCTTCGCGACCGGCGGCATGGATTCGCTGCCGTCGGTATTGCCCACCGCGCTGCGCGAGCTGATCCGCTATGTGCGGCCGCCGTGGCTGCGGCGCTGGGTTCGCGACGGCTATGGCTGGCTGCAGCCCAGGCTCTCGCCGGTGGCCAGATCGGCGCTGCCACCACACCTGAGTGCGGACTACCTCGAACAGACCCGTGGCGCAATCGATTTCAACCGGCCCGGTATTCCGATCGTGTCGTCGCTGCCGTCGGTGCACATCGCCGACACCTACGGCCGGGCCCACCACGGCCGCGCGGGCACGGCGGCCGCCATCACCGAATGGGCGCAAAACCACAACGTGCCCCTGGTCGATCTGAAAGCCGCTGTCGCCGAACAGGTGATGAGCGGTCGGGGAAACCCGGACGGGATTCACTGGAACTTCGAAGCCCACCAGGCGGTCGCGGAGTTGATGCTCAAGGCGCTCGCCGAGGCCGGCGTGGCAACGATGCAGCGGGGGCACCTCCCGCTTGCGGGGGACGCGCAGCGCGATGAGGAGGCGCCGCGCAATCAGGCCGGCGTGCCCAACGAGAAGCCCCGCGGGTAGCGCTGGTGACCGTCATGGTGGTGACCGACTCGTCGGCACGGCTGCCGGCCGACCTGCTTGAAAAGTGGGGAATCCGGGTCGTTCCGCTGCACATCTTGCTCGACGGCGCGGATCTGCGTGACGGTGTGGACGACGTTCCCGATGACATCTACAAACTGGCGGCCACCACCGCGGCGGCCACCCCGGCCGAACTCGCCGACGCCTATCAGCAGGCGCTGGCCGACAGCGGCGCCGACGGCGTTGTGGCCGTACACATTTCGTCGGCGCTGTCGGGAACGTGCCGGGCCGCCGAACGCACCGCGGCCGACTTGGACCCGAACGTGCGGGTCGTCGACTCGAAGTCGGCCGCGATGGGCACCGGCTTCGTCGCGCTGGCCGCGGCGCGGGCGGCGGCCGACGGTGCAAGCCTCGACGCCGTCGCGGACGCCGCGCACGCGGCCGTGGACCGCGGGCATGCCTTCATCGTGGTGCACCGCCTGGACAACCTGCGCCGCAGCGGACGCATCGGCGGGGCGAAGGCGTGGCTGGGCACCGCGCTGGCGCTCAAGCCGCTGTTGCGTATCGATGACGGCAAACTCGTTCTGGCCCAACGGGTCCGCACCGTCAGCCATGCCACCGAGGCAATGATCGACCGGGTCTGCCAGGTCGTCGGCAACGATGCCGCCGCCCTGGCGGTGCATCACGTCGACAACCCGGATGGCGCCCGGGAGGTGGCCTCAGCGCTGGGCGAGCGGCTGCCGGCGTGCGAACCGGCGATCATCACCGAGCTGGGACCGGTGCTCGCGCTGCATGTCGGTGCGGGCGCGGTCGCGGTGAGCGTGGCGCTGCCGCCGGAGTAGTTGCGGGCGCCACTAACGAATCAGGCGCTCACCGGCCGTCGTGCGTTATCCCCACGGGGGTGCACCACCTGCGGCCACCAGAACCACCGTCCGAGCAGGGTGGCGATCGAGGGCATCAGCAGCGTGCGCACCACCAGCGTGTCGAGCAGCAGACCGATGCACACGGTCGACCCGAACTGACCGAGCACCCGCAGATCGCTGCCCAACATGGACGCCATGGTGAAGGCGAACACCAGACCCGCCGCCGTCACCACACCGCCGGTACCGGCCATCGACCGGATGATCCCGGTCTTGAGCCCGCGATGGATCTCTTCGCGGAACCGGGAAACGAGCAGCAGGTTGTAGTCGGATCCCACGGCCAGCAGGATGATGACCGACAGCGCCATCACGATCCAGTGGATCCTGATGCCGAATAGGTCCTGCCAAATCAGCACGGACAGACCGAAAGACGCCGCGATCGAGCTGGCCGCGGTGCCGACGATCACCAGTGCGGCCACCACGCTGCGGGTCAGCAGCAGCATGATCATGAAGATCAGCGTGAGGGCCGACACCACGGCGATCATCAGGTCGTATTTCTCGCCGTCTGCCATGTCCTTGAACGTCGCGGCGGTTCCGCCGAGATACACCCGGGCATCCGAGAGCGAGGATTGCTTCAGCCCCTCCTGCGCGGCGGTGCGTTCGGCATCGACCCGCGCGATACCCTCCGGCGACATCGGGTCGCCCTGATGGGTGATGAAGAACCGCGCCGACTTACCGTCCGGTGACAAGAACATCCGAAGACCCGTCTGGAAATCGGGGTTGTCGAAGGCTTCCGGCGGCAGGTAGAAGAAGTCGTCGTTCTTCGACGCGTCGAAGCTCTGCCCCATCACGATGGCGGTATTGCTCATCGCCTCCATCTGATTGATCATCGCCTTGAACGTCTGGTAGAGCGTCAGCGTGATGCCCCGGGTGGTCTTCAGCGTGGTGATCAGCGTGGGGAACAACGCATTCAGATCATGGGTTGCTTTGGCGGTGTGCTGGATGTCGCCCGTGAGGTAATGGAACTGCTCCGCGAGCTGATCGAAGCCATCCAAAGTGTCGAACAGGGACCGCAGCCCGTAGCACAGCGGGATGTCGTAGCAGTGCTTCTCCCAGTAGAAGTACGTGCGGACCGGGCGGAAGGTGTCGTCGAAGTCGGCGATGTGGTCGCGCAGGGTGTCGGTGATCTGCGACGTCACGGCCGTGGTCTTCGCGCTGTCGTCGGCGGCGTTGGCCAGATCCAGCGACACCTCGTATTGGCGCTGCGTGGTGTCGATCTGGGTTTGCAGATCATCGGCCATCTTGAGGATGTCGTTCATGCGCTCCTTGAGAAAGCTCATGTTCTGCATCGTCGTCTGGCTTTGGACGCTGTTCTGGAACGGGATCGAGCTGTGCTGGATCGGAATGCCCAGCGGCCGGGTGATGTCCTGGACCATGGCGATGCCCAGCGTGCGCATCTCGTTCTTGGCCACCCGGTCCAATACCAGCATGTCGGCCGGGTTGCGCATGTCGTGGTCGGACTCGACCATCAACAGGTCGGGGTTCATCCGCGCTTCGGAGAAGTGCCGATTCGCGGCCTCTTGCCCCTGATTGGACGGGGCTGACAGCGGCAGGTAGTGGCGGTCGTTGTAGCTGGTGTGGAAGCTCGGCAGGGCGATCATGCCGACCAGCACGATGGCCGCGCTGACGGCCAAAACCGGTGCGGGCCAACGCACCACGGCGGTGCCCACCCGGCGCCACAGCCGACCACGCTTGGCCTGCCTTTCGAACAGGTGGAAGCGGCTGCCGACAAAAACCACCGCGGGGCCCAGCGTGATACCGGCGAGCACCACGACCAGCATGCCGATCGCCACGGGCGCGCCCATGGTGTTGAACCACGGCAGCCGCGAAAAGCTCAGGCAATAGGTCGCGCCCGCGATTGTCAGGCCCGAACCCAACACCACCGGGGCGACGCCCTTGAATGTGGTGTAGTACGCCTCTTCTCGATCCTCGCCGGCGGCCAGCGCCTCCTGGTAGCGGCCGACGAGGAAGATGCCGTAGTCCGTTCCCGCGGCGATGGCCAGCATGGTGAGGATGTTGGCCGCGAAGGTGGTGAGCCCGAATGCGTTGTGATACGCCAGAACCGCGACCACCCCGCGCGAACAGGCCAGCGCGACAAAGGTCATGAACAGCTGCACGAGCGTGGTGACGATGGACCGGTAGACCAGCAGCAACATGATCGCGATGGCACCAAGGGTGAACAGCGTGATCTTGGCCAGGCTGGCGTTACCGATGATGTGCATGTCGTCGGACAGCGCAGCGGGACCGGTGACATAGGCCTTCACACCGGGCGGCGCCTTGTTCTCGTCGATGACCTTGCGCACGGCGTCCACCGACTCGTTGGCCAGCGTGGTGCCCTGGTTACCGGCGAGGTTCACCTGCACATAGGCGCTCTTGGCGTCGGCGCTCTGCGCGCCCGCGGCCGTCAGCCGGTCGCCCCAGAAGTCCTGAATGTGCTGAATGTGCTTGGGATCCTGGCGAAGTTGCCGGATCAGCTTGTCGTAATACTGGTGCGCGTCGGGGCCCAGCGGATGCTGACCCTCCAGCACGATCATGACGGTGCTGTTGGAGTCGAACTCGTGAAAGTTATGGCCCAGGCGCATCATCGCCTTCATCGACGGCGCGTCGAGCGGTGTCATCGGCGCCGAGTGCGCCTCGCCGACTTTCTCCAGCGTGGGCACGATGACGTTCACCAACACGGTGATCGCGACCCAGCCGATGATGATCGGTATCGCGAAGATGCGGATTGCGTGGGGGAGGTAGGGCCGATGGCCGCGCTCGGCCTTCGACAACCCCCTGGTGCCGATCGGGCCGGTGTCGGCGGCGCTCAGGTCGCGCTCGGTCTGATTGTGCACGTCGCTCATGCGGACTTCACCAGGCAGAAGGTCTGGGCGTTATGGCCGGCGGAGTTCTGGTTGTCCCGGACAATGCCGTCCACGGTGATTTTGCAGCTGATCGTGCTGCCGTCGCTCTGCGCCATGATGTTTGCGCTCACCGAGGGCAGCGTGGTCGAGATGGTGGTCGACCAGGGCAGGGCAGCGTTGTTGACCTGATGCGTGTTGGCGTTCTCGTCCCAGTAGTTGATGTTCGCCGTGGTGCCCGGGGCACCGGAGATTTCGTAGACGACGACCTTCGGGTTGAACTGCACGATTTCGATCCCCTTGCCGGCGTTTGCGTTGAGATCTTCCGAGCCGAAGATCTTGTGCAGTCGCGACACGATGAGCGCCGACAGTGACAGAACGACCACCAGCACCAGCGGGATCCACGCTCGTCTCAATACGCGGCTGAGAAGGCCGGGGCGGGTACCCGAGTCTGGACTAGCCACCACCTGACCGCCTTCCGCAAAGCTCACCAACCGTCGCCGACGACACCACTGTCAACGGAACATTTGCTCAGTTGGGGATATTAACCTTAGTGCACGCAAGCGTTCCTCCTGGGGCCACCACCTGTGGCGTACGGCATACGCTAGTGCGCGAGCCGACCGGTGACCGGCGGCAAATCCGCCAGCGTGACGATTCCCGGCTCGGCGGCCACCACCGCCGGGACGGCATTGGTAACCGGCATCGCGGTGTAGATCATTCCCAGCCCCATGAATCCGGGCTCTGTCCAGTCTTTGGGCGGCAGGCAGTGCAACACGGTTCGCATGTTGGGCAGCCCGAACACCTGAATGACGTGCCCGTGCTCCAGGGGCTTGGGCGGGACGACGTGACTGCCCATGGTCCAGTTGAACCCGACGCTGACGACGTTGCGGTCACCGACCCAGCCGCGGTGGTAGCCGTAGACGCTGCCGACCGTTCCGGCGGGGATCTTCATGAAGCCCAGATCGGAGTCGTCGGTGGCCGCGGTGAAGGTGACGTCGAAGGTCATCTTGTCCAGCTTCGCCCCGATCGCGTCGGCCATCATCGCCGCCGACTCCGCGAACACCTCGCTTTCGCGCCGGACGTTCTCGGCCAGCCCGGGGGTATCCGGATCCTGCGAAAAGCCCATGGCCGTCTGGGTTTCCGCCGATTCATAGGTCGAGCAGTCCACCGACTCGGTGATCCGGATCTCGTCGACGCGCTCACACGATGCGGACAGCACCATGCCCACCATGTTCGTCATGCCGGGGTGCGCACCGCTGCCGAAGATTGTCGAATTGCCTTTCCGGCAAGCATCTTCGATGCGTTTGCGGTCCTGCGGTGTCTGCTTTCCGCCGGTGATCCACGCGGCGCTGGTGCACACGTTGACTCCAGATTCCAGCAGCCGCACCAGCTCATCGATGTTGGGCCACAACGGGTTATAGCAACACGCGTCGGCGCCCAGGGCCAGCAGCGCATCGATGTCGTTGGTCGCCCGCACCCCAGTCGGCTCCGGCCAGCCCGCCAGGTCGGCGGCGTCGACGCCGACCTTGTCGGCGCCGTGTGCGTACACGCCGGCCAGTTCCAGGTCGGGTCGCCCGATGATGGCGTGCAGCGAACGCCGACCGATGTTCCCGGTCGTCCACTGGATCACGCGTAGCGGACGGTCGGTGCTTACCTTGCTCATCGCGGCTCCTTTGCCGGTGCGGATTGGACTCATTATCTTCTCAGCGGCGACGCGTCGGTTGGCGAAGGGTCAAAGGCCGGCCGCGCCGACCGCGAGGAAAGCGCAACCGGCCGCGGCGAGCAGGAGCGCAACGTCGACGCGCCGACGCGAGCGAATCCAGTCATGCAGCGCCGCCACCCGCGTGGCGGTCGCCTCGGGCGCCAGCAGGTGGGCCAGCAGCGGAATCTCGATCAGGGCGAAGGACACGGCGTTGAACATCAACAGCACCGCGACCTGCGTCAGGGCCGTCGCCCCGGAGGCCAGAATGACGGCCAGCGCGGCAAGGTAGTCGACCGACGGCAATGCGATGCCGAGACCGGCGATGCCGGCGACCGCCAGCGAATGCCGGCTCAGCAAACGTTGGACCGGCGAGGCCAATCCCGTCGGCCGCGCACCCAACCGCGCGGGGAGATTCGCGGCCACGACCGCCGCGACCGTCAGCGCCAGCAGGCCGACCACAATCTGCACCTTGGGCAACGCGAAGTAGTTCGAGCCCAGCATGGCGCGTCGGAAGGCGAACAAGACAACCAGCCCCACCGCCGTTCCCATGGCGAAACCGCCGGACAGGAACGCGAGCAGTTGCAGCGCCGGTCTGGGCCTGTTCAGCATGACCACGGTCATTCCGACTCGGAACGGTTCGACGCTGACGGCCAGCGCCATCACCAGGACGGTCACCAACATCGGCATCGTGGCGCGCGCCCGTAGCCCCGGCTCAGGCGTCCAACCGGGCGAATTGCTGCCGGCGGTACTGCTCGACGCAGGCGGCGCGCCGGATCTTGCCGCTGGTGGTGGTGGGAATCGAGCCGGGCGGCACCAGCACGAGGTCTCCCACATTCACACCGTGCGCATTGGAAATCGCCGAGGTGACGTCGCGTTTGACGGAGGTCAGCGAGTGCATGGCCGCCTCGGTGGAGTCGCCTCGCTTCTTGTACTCGATGACGGTGACGAGCTTCTCGGTGCTGTTCACCGGAACCGATATCGCCGCGACCCGACCGCCGGTGATCTCCTGGACCGTCGCCTCGATGTCCTCGGGATGGTGATTTCGTCCCCGGATGATCAGCAGGTCCTTGATGCGCCCGACGATGAACAGTCCACCCTCGTGGATGAAACCCAGGTCACCGGTCTTCAGCCATGGCCCGTCGGGCGTACCCGGCGACGGGTCGACGAGCGTCGCGCCGAAGCAGCGCTGTTCTGCCGGCGGCTTGCGCCAGTACCCCTCGGCCACGTTGGCGCCGCACACCCAGATCTCGCCGACCACCCCCGGCGGGCACTCGCTGTCGGTGTCGCCGTCGACGATTCGCAGTGCCGGGGATTGCGGCAGCTCGTATTTCACCAGCGACGAGCCGGCGCCAGCCGCGCACGGCTTTGCCCGGCCCGCGGACAGCTCGTCGATATCGAAGTGAACCGTCGCCTCGTCACTCCAGGTGCCACTGGCCACGAAGACGGTTGCCTCCGCCAAGCCGTAGGACGGACGCATCATGTCGTCCCGAAAGTTGAAGTGCGCGAACCGATCGACGAAGCGGCTCAGGGTGGTCGGCTCGACGCGTTCGGCGCCGCTGATGATGCCCAGCACCCCGCCGAGGTCGAGTCCGGCCAGGTCACGGTCGCTGGTCTTGCGGGCCGCCAGGTCGAAGGCGAAGTTGGGGGCGGCCGACCACGAAGACGTGTTCGCGGCCAGGGATCGCACCCATCTGGCCGGCCGCTCCAAGAACGCGACGGGACTCATCAGCTCACCGCGCCAGCCGCCCAGGATCGGCGCGCACACGCCCAGCACCAAACCCATGTCGTGGTAGAAGGGCAGCCACGAGACGATCGTGGTGTCCGACGGGGCTTTTCTGCGGGAGTCGGCGAAGAAGCTGCGCATCAGCTGCTCGAAATTCACCTGCAGGTTGTGGTGCGAAATCATCACACCGGTCGGGGTTCGGGTCGAACCCGAGCTGTATTGCAGATACGCGACGTCGGGCAAAACGGTTGCCGGAACGGCGGTTTGGCGATCGGCGTCCAGATTCATCGAATCGATTTCGACGATCTTCGGGACATCATCCATGCGCGCCCGATCGACGTACTCGGCGACATCTTCGGCGACCGCGGACGTGGTGAGCACGATCGACGGTGACGTATCGGCGAGGACGGCGCTGACCCGCTCGTCGCTCGAGCCGCGATGCGGCAGCGGAAGCGGAACCGCGATGAGCCCGGCCTGCATCGATCCCAGGAACGCCGCGATGTAGTCGAGGCCCTGCGGCGCCAGGATTACCGCCCTGTCACCGACCGAACCGTGCTGGCCGAGCTCGCCCGCCACGTTGAAGGTCCGGCGGGATAATTGCGACCACGTGAGGCTCTGCGCAACGCCGTCGGCGTCGTCGGAGTAATCGGTGAACGTGTACGCCACGTCGTTGGGCCGCAGGCTGGCACGCCCGTGCAGCATGGCAAGAATCGATGATCCAGACATAGGCGCGTTGTCTAGCCGGTGCCGTGGGACAACACCGAAGTGGCGCCGCTGAGGATCTGGGAAAGGGGATCGGCGCCGCCGCCGAAGGTTGCCTGGTTGGCCGGCGCGGTGACTTCCGCCGGGTCGAAGCCGTGCACCGGGTCCACCTGGACCGGGGCCGTCGCCGGGTCGTCGTTTCGCGCGTAACCCGCATTCACCCGGGGAATCAGGATGGCGTCCAGCTTGTCCAGCGTGCCTTCGTCGATCCCGATGTATTTGAGCGGCATGACGAGCGGAAGGTGCTTCTCCGGGACCATGATCGTCGTGTCTTTGGCGCCCCTGGAGTTGATCGTGGTCCTGATGTTTTGCGGGGGCACCATGCTCGGGTTGGTGAAAGCCACCGCCGTGTGACCGGTGGCCAGCCCTAGCAGCGTGTTCGCCAAAGCGAACATGTTGTCGGGCCGGTCGGGGAAGTCCGCGATCGAGTCGTACGCCGCCACGAATCTGTTTGTGTCGTACTGGCTTTCGTACTGAGGCGGCATAGTGTAGTCGAGCGCGGGAACCACACTGCCGACCGGAAACATGGCGGTCAGGAAGCTCTGCCCGAAGGCGTGATGCCCAATGGGGTCACCGAACGTGGCGAAGTTCAGTCTGTCCGGCGGGGGAGCGGCCGGGTCATTCGCCAGCCGGGCCTGTTCGCCGTCGACCACGAACCCGCCCTCGGACAAGCCGATCGCCGTGCCCGGGCGGCCGGTGCGGATCGCGGCATCGAGGTTGTTCACCCCCACGTCGACCGACTCGCCGACGCTTGGGCCGTCCAGACCCAGTCCGGGCAACAGCCCCTCACCGATCTTGCCGATACCCGGGAAGAGTCGCTCCAGCACGTGCCCCTGCACCTGTCCTGCCGGGTAGCGGACGATTTCGCGCTGCTGGCCGGGGAACCACTGGGCGCCCTCCTGCCGGATGTACTCGTCGTAGGGGATGCCTAGGACGTGAGCGCCGCCGAGGGCGAATGCCGTCTGGTCGCCCGGCGCCCCCGGGGTCGGCGGCCCGCCGATCGGCGCGTCGTCAGCCGTCGCGGTATTGACGCCGAAACACCCTGTGGCAGCTACGGTTACCAGCGCCGTAACACCTGCGAGCAGTTTCTTCATCCCAACTCCTACCGCTCGAATCCGCCTCGTAGTCTCACACACATCCCCTACGGGTGCTAACCGGGCTGCGCCTCGGCGCGTCCCTCCGGTAACCGCGGCGCCGGCCGCCGGGCTCCCACTG
This sequence comes from Mycobacterium sp. 1165196.3, assembly GCF_001673415.1. Classification (NCBI taxonomy): domain Bacteria; kingdom Bacillati; phylum Actinomycetota; class Actinomycetes; order Mycobacteriales; family Mycobacteriaceae; genus Mycobacterium; species Mycobacterium sp. 1165196.3. The sequence goes on from NZ_LZLU01000180.1 coordinate 13,051, forward strand.
GCGCGCCCGCTCGGGAGGGCCACCAATTCGCCCGGCCGACCAGGGCGGCGATGGCGGGAACCGTGATGGTGCGCACCAAGAAGGTGTCCAGCAAAATTCCCACCCCGATCACGAAACCGCCCTGGACCACGGTGCTGATGCTGGAGAACAACAGGCCACACATCGAGGCGGCAAAGATCAGACCCGCCGCAGTGATCACCCCGCCCGTCGAACCCAGGGTCCGGATGATGCCGTAACGCATGCTGCGCGGCGACTCCTCCCGCATGCGCGAGACGAGCAGCATGTTGTAGTCGGCACCCACCGCGACCAGCACCACGAATGCCAGCGGCGGCACACTCCAATGCAATTGCTGACCCAGCAGGTATTGCACCACCAGTACCCCGATTCCCACCGCCGACAAATACGAAATAACCACGGAGGCAACGAGATACAGCGGAGCGACGATCGCGCGCAGCAGCGCGATCAGGGTCACCAGCACCACCAGCAGGGTCACCGTGATGATGAACCGGATGTCGTGCTGGTAGTAGTCGCGCGTGTCCTTGAGCGCGACGGTGTATCCGGCCATCGACACCGTCGCGTCCGCGAGCGCGGTGTTCGGCTGGGCCCCCCGCGCGGCCGCTTCGATCGCGTTGACCTGATCCATGGCCTCGGTGCTGAACGGATTGAGTTTGGTCTGGACCAGGTAGCGCACCGAGTGACCGTCCGGCGAGATGAATGCCTTGGCTGCCTTCTGGAATTCCGCCAAGTGCAGGAGCTGGGGTGGGATGTTGAATCCGGCCATGGCCGGTTGCGCCGCGTCGCGTTTCAGCGACAACAGAAACGCCGCTGAGTCGTTGAGCCCGCTGCCGAGCTGTTTGACTTGGTCGACGACCTGAGCCACCGCGTCGGCGATTTGCCGGCTGCCACCGGCGAAACGGTTAGCGCCATCTTGCAAGGTGTTCAGGTTCGACTGCAGACCACCGGGTTTGTCCATCCCCAGCGAATGCAGCACGGTGGTGAGCTTTGCCAATGCGGCGCGCAGGCGGTCTGCCGACGCTTTCAGCGCGTGCTTGTCCGGGTATTCCTGCAGCTGGTGCGCCAAGTCATTGATGGCGTCGAGGTCTGCTTGATCGCGCGAACCGACCAGTTGCTCGAATGTCCCGCGGGTGGCGCTGCACGAGGGGTCGACGTCGCATCGGGGGTTGCCCTGTAGCGCCCCCAGCACCGGGCCGATCCAGGCGAACATGTTCTTGGCCGCCGAGAAGTTCCAGCCCATGTTGTTGCTGAGCGCGTTGACATGGTCCACGAGCTGGGCCGCGAGATCGACCTCTTTCACCAGCGCGTCGCCGGTGTACTGGTTCTTCGTCGACGAGAAGGCGGTCTCCAGCTCCTGGACGCCGGCGGCGAGCTGGATGACCTGGCCCCGCATGTTGCCGAGGTTGTCGGCCAACGTCCCGGCCCCATCTACCAGCCGGTTGAGGTCGCCTGTGTGGTCTTTGATCAGCGTGGACCCGCCGGCCAGCAGGGTGCCGATAGCGCCCGCTTGATAGGTGGCCCTGAATTGTTCGGGCACGTTGCCGGTGGGACGCGTAATGCCGCTGACCGCAGCAACATTCGGCAATTGACTGACCCGGTCCGCCATTTGCTCCAAGTCCGCGAGCGCCTTCGGCGTGCGAAGGTCGTGCGGGGACTGGACCAAAATGTACTGCGGGATCGACTGATTCACCGGGAAGTGACGATCCAGCGCGGCATACCCGATGGAGCTCGGGGCGGACGCCCGCAGCGCCTTGCGATCGTCGTAGTTGTATCGCACCAGGCCGGCACAGCTGGCCAGGATGATCAACACGAGCACGCTGGCAACCAGGTTGACCCTCGGTCGTCGCACGATGCGGATGCCCGACCGCCGCCAGAACCGGGCGGTCAGCTCGCGCCGCGGCTTGACCAAGCCGCGCCGTCCCGCAAGCACCAGGACTGCCGGCAGCAACGTCAACGCGGCGAGGAATGCCACACCGATCCCGATCGCCGACGACGCGCCGACCGTTTTGAACACACCCATCCGGGCGAAGCTGATCAGCAGGAAGGTGACACCGACGGTGGCCGCGGATGCGGCGATCACCTTTCCGATCGAGAACATGGCGCGCTTGACCGCCTGATCGGGAGTCGCGCCCGACCGCAGGTAATCGTGATAGCGGCTGATCAGAAAGACGGCGTAATCGGTTCCGGCTCCGGCCATTATGGCGCTCAAGAACACAACGGACTGGTTCGAGACGCCCGAGCCGGTCAGTTGGGAGTAGCCCGCTACCACCGCCTGCGCGATCACCAGGGATATCCCGATCGTCAGCAACGGCAGCAGCATGGTGACCGCGCTGCGGTAGATCACCAGCAGGACGATCAGGACCATCACCGCGATCGCCAACTCGATCGGCATCCGGTCCCGAGCGCCCGCGTCGGTGAGGTCGGCGACGGTCGCCGCGGGGCCGGTGAGGTTTGCCGTCAGCGATGTGCCGGTGAGCGCCCCCTTGACGATTTCGCCGATCCGGTTGAAGGCGGCGTACGAGCGGGGCGTGCCCAACTCACCAGCGACGCCGACCGGCAGCACCCACGCCTTGTGATCCTTGCTGGTGACGACGGAGCGCAACGCCGGCGTGCTGGCGAAGTCCTGCAGCATCACGACATCTCGCGTGTCGCGGCGCAGCGCGTCCACCACTTTGCCGTAAGCGGCCTCGTCGGCCGGGCCAAGCCCCTTGTCGTCGGTCAACACCACCAACAGCAGGTTTTCTGAGCCCGACTCGTGAAACGCCTCGGTCATCTTTCGAGCGGTCACGCTCGAGGGCGCATCGCTGGGCAGGATGGCAAGCGGATGCTTCTCGGCCATCTCGCCCAGCGACGGAAAAGTCAGGGGTAGCGCGGCGGCGATCGCAATCCAGATCCCCACCACTGCCCAGGGCCACCGCACCACGAAATCGGCTAGCCGTCGCATATCGCCCTCATCCCCGCTCGGCGCCGTCGGGCGTGCCCGCCGGGGACTCTCGGCCGCACCCGCCCGAGCCCGGTCACACCACGCAAATTCGCCTCACGAGCCATCGAAGTGCTCCACGCTACGCGACGCGTCCCCAGCTCCCGCTGCCGGCGACCCGCACGCAGACCGACTTCATCGCCTCCAGGTAGCGGACAACCGATTTCCGGGCGACCGGGTTGTCCGGGTGCATGATCGCCATGAACGTGCCTTCCCCGTAGCGGAATATGTAAATGGTCAGCTGGTATGAATATCGGCCGTCGGGATAGATTCCGATGTTGTTCGCCAACCCCATGTCGGCCGCGGCGAGAATGGCATTGAGCGGAGCGGCGCCGCCATGAAAGAAATTCGACACCGGAAAGTTTGGTTGCGGCCAGCGCAACCACGGCGCGAGTTCCAACACGCGGTAATAGGGAACTTTCGCCATATCCAGATTCGAATCGAAGGACGCCTGCGCCGCCCACGCGGCATCGCCGAACGAGGCGGCAGCTATGGGCACGGTGATGGGGATCAAACCGGTGAACCAACCCTGCGTCATGAAATTGTCGGTGGCTTTGCGGGAATCCCTGGGAGTAAGCCCGTAATACGTGAGGGCACCCGTGAATTCGTGCTCCACCAAGGCGAGGCAGGCGAACAGGCCGCCGACAAACCGTGCGCCGGCCGCCGCGCAGGCCGATTCGAACCGTTCGGTCTGTGCCGCGTCCATCAGGAGTTCGGACGTCATGTCGCTGCTACTGGAGTCCTGCGGGTCGCCCAGCGGGAGCGGGAACTCGGGAAAGCCGCCATCGTTGTTTTCGGCGAAGTCAATCCACGCGCGCACCTCGGGGGAATCTACGGTCAGCGTTGACGTGTACTCGCGTTCGCGGGTGCAGAAATCATCGAAGCTGCCGGCATCGGGAAGGGTGAGGGCCTGCCCGCCGCCGCTCAACGCGGTGTACATGCCGTTGGCCTCCATCATCGTGGTGCCAATCAACGTCGCGTCCCCGTGGACATGATCCATGGCGGCAAAGAATGTGAAGCGGTCTTCGCTTTGAATGATCCCGAAGGTGAAGCAGCCCCACTCCAGCGGATTCGGAATGGCCACGACGTGAGCGTGTATTTCGTCGGGAGTCATCTCACCGTGCTCGATCGGGGCGAATTCGATAGCGTCGGCATCGTCGACGGTATGCCTGATGAATTCTCCGTCACCGGTGTGCTCGAACCAGCTGCGGAACGTGTCGTGCCGGCGCAGATACGCGTTGACGGCGTGGTTCATGGCGGCAACGTCACACGTCCCGGGCACTTCACAGGTAGCGATGATCTGGCGGGAGAAATTCAGCCCCGCGGCGGTCCGTTCACAGTAATTGCGAAGATGCTGGCTCTGCATGTAGCTGACCGGCACGGAGCTGACCGGCGCGTGCCTGACCTTTTCGGTCGCCGCGGCCGTCGGGTGCCAGGAGATCACCGACCCGGGCGTCACCGTCCAATCACCGAGTGCGCCGATCGTAATCTTCCCGATGCGCAAAACTTCGTCCTCCTCGGTTGCAACGACCACGGCCACCCTGGCGGCGAGACCAAGATAAACCCTCCGAGTGATCGCCGTCGCAGGCGTGCGCGAGCCACCGCCTACACTCGCTCACGGATCCGGCAGGCCGTTGTGGCGATCGAACGGCCGGACGGGGACGCAGGGCGGCAGTCACACCGGCTGTCGTTGCGCGGTGCGGCGCTGCGGGGACGGCGCCGGCCTCCGGAAAAGATCTTCCGAGCGCAACCGGCGTCCCGTGGGGATCGATCGTGACCGGCCAGGAGAGGACAAGCGCATGGCATCCGTCGAAGGTCTGGGCAAGCCGGCATCGGGCTTTGCGATCATCGGTTACGCGGCGCGATTCCCCGGAGCCGCCGATGCCGACGAGTTCTGGGATCTGTTGCAGCACGGCCGCGACGCGATATCCGAAGTGCCGCAAGACCGCTGGGACGTCGACGAATTCTTCGACCCCGAACCGGGGGCGCCCGGTAAGGTCGTCACCCGTCGTGCCGGCTTCGTCGACGACGTAACGGGATTCGACGCGCCGTTCTTCGGCATGTCGACCCGCGAGGTCAGGCTGATGGACCCGCAGCACCGCATCCTGCTGGAAACGGCATGGCGCGCGGTCGAGCATTCAGGCACTGCGCCAACCGATCTGGCTGAGACCAACACCGGGGTCTTCGTCGGTTTGGCGACGCACGACTACCTGGGAATGGCATCCGACGAGCTGACGTACCCCGAAATCGAGGCCTACATGGCCATCGGGACCTCGAACGCCGCGGCCGCCGGCCGGATCAGCTATCGGCTGGGACTGCAGGGTCCGGCCGTCGCCGTCGACACGGCGTGCAGCTCGTCGCTGGTGGCGATCCATCAGGCGTGCCAGGCGCTGCGCCTCGGGGAATGCGACCTGGCGCTGGCCGGCGGCGCGAACGTGCTGCTCACCCCGGCGACCATGATCACGTTCTCCAGCGCGCACATGCTCGCCCCTGACGGCCGGTGCAAGACATTCGATGCGGCCGCGGACGGCTACGTGCGCGGCGAGGGCTGCGGCGTCATCGTGATCAAGCGCCTGGAGGACGCGATCCGCGACGGCGATCGGATCCGCGCCGTGATCCGCGGCAGTGCGATCAACCAGGACGGCGCCTCGGGTGGCCTGACCGTACCCAATGGCGTTGCCCAGCAAAGGGTTATCGCCGATGCGCTCAAGCGGGCCGACCTCGAACCACGCGACGTCGGATACCTGGAAGCGCACGGCACCGGGACGTCGCTGGGTGACCCCATCGAAGCGCAGGCCGCGGGCGCGGTGCTCGGCGCCGGGCGCGAACCCTCCCGGCCGCTGCTGATGGGTTCGGTGAAGACGAACATCGGACACCTGGAAGCGGCCGCGGGCATCGCCGGGGTGATCAAGGTCATCCTCTCGCTCGAGAACGAACTGATCCCGCAACACCTCCACTTCGAGAACCCCTCGCCCCACATCCCCTGGGACCGGCTCGCGGTGCAGGTCGTCGAGCAGCCCACCGCCTGGGAACGCAACGGAGAGCCGCGCATTGCCGGCATCAGCTCGTTCGGCTTCGCCGGCACCAACGCTCACGTCATTCTCTCCGAAGCTCCCGAGCAAACGGAACCCGTTTCCCCGGCACCGCTTCCGGTCGAGCATTCCGGGCACCGCCGGTTCAGCATCCTCCCGCTTTCGGCGCGAACGCCCGCCGCGTTGGCGCGGCTCGCGGCCGACTACCGCAGCTGGTTGAGCGCGCACCCCGAGGCCACCCTCGCGGACGTGTGCTTCACCGCCGGGGCGGGTCGGGCACACCTGGAGCAGCGGGCCGCGCTGGTGGTCAACTCGCGAGAATCCGCGCTGGAACTACTCGGCGCTCTGGCGGACGACCGCCCGGCACCGGGGTTGTTCCGCGGAGAATCGCAGGAGCCACCGAAGACCGCGTGGCTGTTCACCGGTCAGGGCAGCCAATACCCCGGCATGGCTCGAGAGTTGTTCGACAGCGAGCCGGTGTTTGCCGAGACGCTGAATCGGTGCGCCGCCGCGGTTGCCGACGTTCTCCAAAGGCCTTTGCTGGACGTTGTTTTCGATGCGGACGGCCAGGACGGCGAAGCGACGCTGCAGCAAACGTCCTACGCGCAACCCGGACTGTTCGCGGTGGAGATGGGCCTGGCCCGGCTTTGGCAGTCGTGGGGCTTCGAGCCCGACGTGGTGCTGGGCCACAGCGTCGGCCAGTATTCGGCGGCCTGCGTGGCGCGCGTGTTCAGTCTCGAGGACGGTGCCCTGCTGATGGCCGAACGCGGTCGTCTGTTCGGCAGCCTGCCTTCGGGTGGCCGGATGGTCGCGGTCTTCACCGCCGCCGAGCGGGTCGAGCGACTCACCGACGAGTTCCCCAGCCTGTCGGTGGCCGCCTACAACGGCGCCAACACCGTGTTGTCCGGTCCGGTGGCGGACCTGGAGCGGGCGGTGGCCGCAGTGTCGGCCGACGGTGTTCGGTGTGACTGGCTGGACACCAGCCACGCGTTCCACTCGGCGCTGCTGGACCCGATCCTCGACGAATTCGAATCGTATGCGGGGCGGTTCGACTTCAAAGCGCCGCAACGAATCCTGATCGACAACCGCACCGGAGCGGCGCTGGGCCGCAGCGTGAAGCTCGATGGCGCTTACTGGCGCCGTCACGCGCGCCAGCCGGTGGAATTCGCCAAGAGCGTGCGCACCCTCGCCGAGCTGAGCTGCAAGGTATTGCTCGAGATCGGCCCACGACCGGTGCTCACCGCCTCGGCCCTGAGCGCATGGCCCGACCCGGCCACCGCACCGCGGGCGATCACGTCGCTGCGCCGTAACACCGCCGACCACCGGCAGATCACCGAAGCGGTTGCCGACGCGTATGTCCTGGGCCACCTGCCCGACTTCGCGGCCTTCGGGCAGGCGCACGCACGCAAGCTGGACCTGCCCACCTATCCCTTTGAGCGGCGTCAGTACTGGTTCCGCGACGACCGCGAGCGCCCCGACCAACGCCGCGACGTCGGTGGGCCGCGCACCGAAGCGGTCCGCCTTCTCGAGGACGGCCGGATCGAGGAACTCGCGACGCTGCTCGACGGCGCGAGCGGCGATCATCAGACCCTACAGGTGCTCACCAAGCTTGCGGCACAACACAATCAACAGCGCACCACCCGGTCCATCGAGAACGACCGCTACGAGATCCGCTGGGACACATCGACCGCCGAGCCGTCACCGGCAGACGTGGGCGGGGAGTCGCGGTGGGTCATCGTCGCCGACGGTACCGACGCGGTCCAGCCGTTGGTCGACGCGCTGACCGCACGCAACCACCGATTCGAGGTCATCGGGTTGCCGGTGTCCGACGCGGACGAGGAACACCTCGTGGGCGTGTTTCGCGCCGCCGCCGCGGACGATTCGACGCTTCGCGTCGTGCATGCCGCGGCCCTGGAGGCGGGGACCACGCCGTCGATGCGCTCACTGTTGCGGATGCAGCACCGGATCCTCGGCGGGACACGGCGGCTGTTTCGTGCCGCGGTCGCCGCGCAGTTGCGCAGCCCCATCTGGGTCGTGACGCGCGGCGCGCAGCGCGTCACCGATACGGACACGGTGGCGCCGCACCAGAGCAGCCTGTGGGGCTTCAGTCGCGCCGCATCGCTGGAGCTGCCGCAGGTATGGGGCGGACTCGCGGACTTGTCAGCGGGGACCGCCGACGAATGGTCTGGGCTCATCGACCGGATCGCCCCCGCGGACGACGCGGCGATCAGGGAAGACCAGCTCGCGCTGCGTGATCGGGCGGTCTACGTTCCCCGGTTGGTTCGGCGCACCGAGACCCCGAGTGGCACGTCGCTGCAATTGCGCAATGACGCAACGTATTTGGTGACCGGCGGGCTGGGTGCGATCGGGCTGGAGATCGCCGGGCACCTGGCCGCCAACGGCGCCGGGCATCTGGTGTTAACCGGTCGGCGCGCGCCGACCGATGCGGTCCGACAGCGCATCGACGCACTCGGTGAGGCGCACGGCTGCCAAATCCGGGTCGTGGCAGCCGATGTCGCCGACGCGCACGACGTCGCACGCCTGCTGGCGGGCGTGCAGGCCGAGTTGCCGCCGTTGGCCGGCATCGTCCATGCCGCGGGGGAGATCGGTACCACGCCCCTGAGCGCCTTGGACGATGCCGAGGTCGATCGCGTCTTCGCCGGAAAAGTCTGGGGCGCCTGGCATTTGAGCGAGGCGGCGACGGACCTGAAGCTCGACTTCTTCCTCAGCACGTCCTCGATCGCCTCGGTGTGGGGTGGATTCGGCCAGAGCGCCTACGGCGCGGCGAACGCCTTCCTGGACGGGCTGGCGTGGCGGCTGCGCGAACAGGGCATCCTCGGCGTGAGCGTCAACTTCGGGCCGTGGGCGGCCGGTATGGCCGACGCGGAATCTCGTGCGCGACTGGATCAGCGCGGGATCCGTACGCTGGCACCGGCCGATGCGCTTGCGGGGTTGTCCGATGTGGCGGCGGCCGCCTCGGCGCGGGGCGCTGCCCACGGAGTAGTGGCCCGAATCGACTGGACCCGCTTCTTGCCGCTCTACCAGCAAGCGGGTCGGCGGGCGTTCCTGGCGGAGCTGGAGCGCGAGGTGCCCGCTGCGGTGCCCGCAGCGACGCCGGCCGGGAACACCCCGTTGTTCGACCGGCTCACGGCCGCTCCGGTACAGCAGCGCAAGAAACTGTTGACCGATTATCTGCGTGATGCGGTCGCGGAGGTGACCCGCGTCGACGCCGCCGAGATCCGCGAGGACGCAGGGTTTTTCGATCTCGGCATGGATTCGTTGATGGCGGTCGAATTGCGTCGGCGCATCGAGGAAGGGGTGGGTAAGCAGGTCCCGGCCACCCTGGCGATGGATCACCCACGGCTGTCCGACGTGGCCGACTACCTGCTCGGCGACGTGCTCGAGCTCCGCGATCAAACGTCCTCGAAAACGCGGTCCCAGCCGGCAACGGTGGTGACGACCCGCACGGACGAACCGATCGCGATCGTCGCGGTGTCCTGCCGTTTCCCCGGCGCGCCCGACCCGGAAGCGTTCTGGCAGGTGCTGTCCGAAGGGGTCGACGCGATCCGGGAGGTCCCGGAGGACCGATTCGACATCGACGAGTTCTACGACCCGGATCCGGACGCCCCAGGCAAGACCTACACCCGGTTCGGCGGATTCCTGGACGAAATCGACGGATTCGATCCCGAATTCTTCGGCATCTCGCCCCGCGAGGCCGTCTGGATCGAGCCGCAGCAGCGGCTGATGCTCGAAACGGCGTGGGAGGGCCTGGAACGCGCCGGGTACTCGCCGGCCGCATTGCGCGGCAGCCGAACCGGAGTCTTCACCGGTGTGGCGGCCAACGAATACGCGCATCTGCTGTCATCGGAGTCGATCGACAAGATCGAACCGCACTTCATCACCGGCAATGCGCTCAACGCCATCTCCGGTCGGGTCGCCTTCGCGCTGGGACTCGAGGGACCGGCGGTGGCGATCGACACCGCATGCAGTTCGGCGCTGGTGGCCGTCCATCAGGCCTGCCAGGCGTTGCGGTCCGGCGACTGCGACATGGCGCTGGCCGGCGGAGTGAACGTCCTGCTGAGTCCTGTGACGGTCATCGCGGCCTCCCGCGCGCGGATGCTTTCCCCGGTGGGCCGATGCAAGACGTTCGACGCCTCCGCCGACGGTTACGTGCGCAGCGAGGGCTGCGGAATCCTCGTACTGAAGAGGTTGAGCGACGCGGAGCGCGACGGCGACCGGATCTGCGCGGTGATCACCAGCAGCGCGGTCAACCAGGACGGCGCGTCCAGCGGTTTGACTGTGCCCAATGGTGGTGCGCAGCAACGGCTCATCGGGACGGCGCTGGCTCGTGCGGGTCTGGCCGGCGGGGACGTCGACTACCTCGAGGCGCACGGGACGGGCACCCCGCTGGGTGATCCGATCGAGGTGCAGGCCGCGGCCGCCGCCTACGGCGCCTCGCGCGACGCCGACCGGCCGCTGCTGATGGGCTCGGTGAAGACCAACATCGGTCACACCGAATCCGCTTCGGGCGCAGCCGGTCTGATCAAAGTCGTGCTGTCGCTGCAGCACGAGGTCCTGCCGCCGAGCCTGCACTTCGAGCAGCCGTCGCCGCACATTCCGTGGGACTCGCTGCCCGTGCGGGTGGTCGACAAGACGATGCCGTGGCAGCCCAACGGCAGGCCGCGGCGCGCGGGCGTGAGCTCGTTCGGGTTCACCGGAACCAACGCGCACGTCCTGGTGGAGGAGGCACCGGCGCGCGCCGTATCCGCCGACCCGAACCCCGCCGACGACGCCGCCGCGGACTCGGCGTCGCACGCTCAGGGCGCCACGGTGCTCGCGCTGTCCGCGCGGTCACCCGAAGCGCTGGTGGCGTTGGCGCAGCGTTACGAGGCGTGGCTGGCCGCCCACCCGGATGCGGACCTCACCGAGGTATGCCTCACCGCCGGAACGGGCCGGTCACACTTCGAACACCGCGCCGCCCTGGTGGTGGACTCGCTCGAGAGCGCGCGCGACGCCCTGGCCGAATTGGCCGAGAACCGCCTGCGGCCCGGCGTTGTGCGTGGCGAACACACACACCACCCGATGACGGCATGGTTGTTCACCGGCCAGGGCAGCCAGTACCCGGGGATGGCGCGTGAGTTGTTCGACACCGAACCGGTTTTCGCCGAAACGGTGACGCGGTGCGCGGACGCGGTCCGTGACATCCTGCCGCATCCCTTGCTGGAGGTGCTGTTCGCCACCGATCGCGAAACGGGGGGCAAAGCCGGAGAGAGGCTGCGGCACACGTCGTTTGCCCAGCCGGCGCTGTTCGCCGTCGAAATGGGCCTGGCCCGGCTGTGGCAGTCGTGGGGGATCGAACCCGATGTGGTGCTCGGGCACAGCGTCGGCCAGTACGCGGCGGCCTGCGTGGCCGGGGTGTTCAGGCTCGAGGACGGCGCCCGGCTGATGGCCGAGCGCGGCCGGATGTTCGGCAGCCTGCCCGAGGGCGGACGGATGGTGGCGGTATTCGCCGACGCCAAGCACGTCGAGGAGGTCGCCGGCGGATTCCCGCGAGTGTCGGTCGGCGCGTACAACGGACCGAATACGGTGCTGTCGGGTCCGGGTGAGGACCTCGAACAGATCGTCGCCAAGTTCGGCGACGAGGCGATCCGCTGCACGTGGCTGCAGACCAGCCATGCCTTCCACTCCGAGCTGTTGGATCCGGTGCTCGACGAATTCGAGTCCTACGCAGCGCAATTGGAGTTCGCCGCCCCGACGATGCCGTTGATCTGCAACCGCACCGGGGCCGTGCTGACGGGCCAAACCCCGCTCGACGCCGCGTACTGGCGGCGCCATTCCCGCCAGCCGGTGCAGTTCGCCGAAAGCGTGCGCACCGCGGCGGCGCTGGGCTGCTCGGTGTTGATGGAGATCGGTCCGCAACCGGTGCTGACCGGTGCCGCGGTGCAGGTCTGGCCGGAGCACCTGACCGCACCGCGGGCGATCGTCTCGCTGCGTAAGGGCGTCGGCGATCGGCGCCAGATCGCCGACGCGCTGGCCGCGGCCTACGTCGGCGGCCATCGTCCGGATTTCGCTGCGCTGCATGGTCAGCGACGTCGCAGCATCGAACTGCCCACCTATCCGTTCCAGCGCCGCCGGTTCTGGCCCAAGACATCCGGCACCGCCGTCGTCGGAGGGGCCGGCCCGTCTTCGGGCATCCTGGGCAGCGCGAAGGACCTCGCCTCGGGCGACTCCGTCTACACCAGCAGGTTGTCCGTCAAATCGCAGCCGTGGCTATCCGATCACGTCATCTACGGCACGGTCGTGGTGCCCGGCGCAACCTACGCGGCGATGGCGTTGGCCGCGGTCGGCACTCCGGCACGGGCGAAGGACGTCTTCTTCTACGAGCCGATCATCTTGCCGGAGAAGAGTTCTCGCGAGGTACAGCTGACCTTGCACCCGGTGCAGGCAGGTCGCGAATTCACCTTCCAGGTGCACAGCCGTCCCTACGGGGAACGCGGCGCCGAGTGGTCGTTGAACGCCGAAGGCACCGTGGTCGCCGGCGCGGACGACGTCACCGACGAGCCGGTGTCCGACGACGGTGATCCGATCGACGAAGCGCTCGAGCGGCTGAACCGCATGCGTCCACAGGAGTTGTTCGAGACCTTCGCCGACTTGGAGCTGGCCTGGGGACCGACCTGGTCCGGTTCCCTGAAGTCACTGTGGCTCGGTGACGGCGAGGCGGTCGGCGACATCCTCGTCGGTGCCGAACTCGCCGAACAACTCGGCAGCGAGCCGATGCACCCGGTGCTGATGGACCTGTGCACCGGGGTCGCCTTCCCAGCCTTCCCGGCGCTGCTCGCCGCCGAACAGGGCGTCAACGATCTGTTCCTGCCGCTGCGCTACGGGCAAGTGATGTTGCGGGAGAAGATGCCGCGGCGGTTCTACTGCCGTGCGAGGTGGCACACCAGCGAACTCAACAGCGAGACCCAGGTATTCGACCTCGATTTCGTCGACCGGGACGGCCGCCGGCTGGGCGGGATTCGCGAGTTCACGGTGAAACGCGCACCGCGCGAGGCGTTGCTGCGCGGCCTCGGCGGCGATGCCACTCGGCTGCTGTACACCCTCGGCTGGCACGAGGTGCCGGCGCCGCCGGCCGAAGAAGCCGCAGAGATCGGCGGCACCTGGTTGATCGCCGGATTCGACGAACTGGCCGCCAAGGTGCCGGGCTGCATCCCGTTCGACCGGAGCGCAGATCCGCAGCCGTTGGGGCAGGTGCTGACTCAGGCCGCCGAGCGGGGGCTGCCGTTCGCCGGCGTCGTCTGGCGCGGCGAAGCGCCCAACGCGGGCGAAGGTGGCGCCGACTCGACCAATGGGGCGGCGCGCCTCGAGACCGAGATCGCCAATCTGCTCAGCGCCGTGCACGCGGTGCAGGGCGGCGGCGTGAATTTGCCTGGGGGACTGTGGATCGTCACCGAGCGGGCCGTGGCATGCGAATCCGGCGAGCCGGTCGACCCGGTGCAGGCGGCGCTGTGGGGGCTGGGGCGCACCACGATCAACGAGGAACCGGCGCTACGCGCCAAGTTGATCGATTGCGACGGATCACCGGAGGCCGTGCACGCGCTGGCCAACCTGTTGGCCACCCCGGTGGACGAACCGGAACTGGCGGTGCGACAAGGAAAGCTGCTGGCATCCCGGTTGCTGCCGTGGGCGCGCAGCGGTCATCTCACGGTGCCGCGTGCGGGCGACTACGTCCTGGCGCCCACCGAGCGCGGCGCGATCGACAACCTGCGACTCACGGAAGTGGACGTCGCACCTCCGGGCGAGGGCTATGTGCAGGTCCGGGTGGAGGCCTCGGGCCTCAACTTCCGCGACGTGCTCAACGTCCTCGGCCTCTATCCGGGCGACCCGGGACCCATCGGCGGTGATTTCGCCGGCGTCGTCACGCAATTGGGCGCCGGCGTCACCGGGCTCGAGGTCGGTCAGCGCGTCTACGGCTTCATGCAGGGGGCGTTCTCCAGCCGGTTCAACGTGCCCGCCCAGCTGCTCGCGCCGATCCCCGACGGCGTCAGTGCGGTCGAGGCGGCCACCATTCCCGCTGCGGCGCTGACGGTTCGGCTCGCGTTCGACTGGGCACAGCTGAAGCCCGGCGACCGTGTGCTCATCCACGCCGCCAGCGGCGGTGTCGGCCTGGCGGCCATCCAGATGGCTCAGCAGTGCGGTGCCACCGTCTTCGCCACCGCCAGCACCTTCAAGCGCGCGACGCTGCGCAAGCTGGGTGTGGAGTACGTCTATGACTCGCGCACAACGGATTTCGCCGACCAGATCCTCGCCGACACCGACGGTGCCGGCGTCGACGTGGTGCTCAACAGCCTGACCAGCGAGGGGTTCCTCGAAGCGACCGTGCGGGCGACCGCCCAGAACGGCCGCTTCGCCGAGATCGCCAAGCGCGACATCTGGACACCCGAGCAGATGGCGCAGGCCCGTCCCGACATCGCCTACGAGATCGTGGCGCTGGACACGGTGACCTTCCAAGAGCCCGAACGCATTCGGGGCTTGCTGACCGAGGTGTCACAGGGATTGGCCGACGGGGACTGGACACCGCTGCCGGCCGAGATCTACCCCCTGACCGAGGCGCGGGCCGCGTTCCGCCGCATGCAGCAAGCGCGGCACATCGGCAAGATCGTGGTGCAGATACCCAATCCGCTGCAGCCGCGGGCGGATCGGAGCTACCTGATCACCGGTGGACTGGGAGCCATCGGTCTGCACACGGCGTCGTATCTGGCGCAGCTCGGTGCCGGTGACATCGTGCTGACCAGCCGACGGGAGCCGGGTGCGGACGCGCAACGGTTGATCGAGGAGATGACCGAGCGCTACAAGTGCCGCATCCATGTCTTCACCGCCGACGTCGGCAACGAGTCCGAGGTTGCCGCGCTGCTGGCGCGCATCCGCGCGGAGCTGCCACCGTTGGCCGGCGTGGCCCATCTGGCCGGCGTGCTCGATGATGCGCTGCTGTCCCAGCAGAGCCTGGAACGGTTCCAGACAACGTTGGCGCCCAAGGCATTCGGCGCATGCCACCTGGACAGGTTGACCCGAGACGACGAGCTCGACTTCTTCATCGTGTCCTCGTCGGTGTCGAGCGTGTTCGGTTCGCCCGGTCAGTCCAACTACGCGACCGCCAACGCGCTGCTCGACGGCCTGGTCGCACAGCGCAGGGCGCAGGGCCTGCCGGCCACCGGCGTCAACTTCGGTCCCTGGGCCCAGGGCGGCATGGCCTCCTCGGAGGCCGCGACCGCCAACATCAGTGCGCAGGGCCTGATTCCGCTGGAACCGTCGGCGGCCCTGGGTGCCCTCGCCGAGGTCGTCGCGAACGGAACCGGCCAGGCCACCGTCCTCAAGGCCAACTGGCAGCGCGCCGCGAAGGTGCTGGGCAGTTCGCGACCACCGATCCTCGACGTGGTGTTGCCCAGTGCGGTCGGAGAGGTGACCGGTGACAGCGAGTTGCTCAAGCAGCTCATGGAGATTCCGGTGCCACAGCGCGCCGGTTTCGTGACCGAATTCCTGCAACGAGAGGTGCAGAACTTCCTGCGGCTCGCCTCACCGCCGGCGGCGAGCAGCCGGTTCCTGGACCTGGGGACGGATTCGTTGATGGCGATCGAGCTGCGCAACCGGCTGCACAGTCAGTTCGGCGGTAAGTTCACGATCAACGCGACTGCGGTGTTCGACTATCCGACCATCGGAGGCCTGGCCGAATACCTCGTGGGTCAGCTGCCCGACGCGGACACCGAGCCGGGCCAGCCGGAACCGGTTGCGGCGCAGGAGCCGCAATGATGTCAGGCGCTGATGTCGAACCCGGTGATGACCTTGGTCGGACGCAGCCGCACCACTAATTCGCCGGGAACGGCGTTGCGCCTGCCGAATTCGTCGGCGCGGTCGGCGCCCATGTAGCGGCCCCCGGTGCGGGTCGCGACGTCCAGCACGTCCTGCGAGTCCTCGCTGACCGTGGCCACGCCCTGCACCTGGACGAACGAATACGGCGGATGAGGGTCGTCGACGCAGATCACCACTCGCGGATCGCGGGCCAGGGCACGGCCTTTCGACGTGTCGCGACCGGTGTTGAACGCCAACTGCCCGTCATCGACGACGAACCACACCGGGGCGACCAGCGGCCTGCCATCGGCGGCGACGTAGCCCAGCATCCCGGTACGGGTGCCGGTCGAGAGGAACTCGATGACCTTTTCGGTCAGCTCGGCCATGCGTTAGAGGCGGGCCAGGTCGTAGTCGCCGAGGTGGTCGATCAGGTTGTGCAGGTGCTCACCCGAGGTGCCCAGCGTGTGCTCGATCGCGGTGAGCCGGGCGGCATAGTGGCTGACCGGGTATTCCGCGGTCACCCCGATGCCGCCGTGCATCTGGACCGACTCCTGCGCGATGTGCCGGCCCGAACGGCCGACCTGCAGCTTGGCGCGCGAGGCGATCACCGGGTCGATGTTGCCGTCAGCGATCGACATGGCCGCGTACAGGGTCATGCTGCGGGCCAGTTCCAGCGAGACGTACATGTCGGCCGCGCGTTGCGTGAGCGCCTGGAATTTGTTGAGCGTGACGCCGAACTGCTTGCGGGTCTTCAGGTAATCAGTGGTCAGGCGCAGCGATTCCTCCATGGCGCCCAGCGCTTCGGCGCACAACGCCGACTGGATGCGCACAATGGCGTCGCGGATCGCGCCCGATGCGTCGACCGCCTCGCCGAGGGGTTCGGCGGCAGTGGAGTCCAGGTCGATCTGGGCGCCGCGCTGTCCGTCGAACGTCCGGAACGGGTGCCTGGTGACCGATGCCGCATCGATTAGGAACAGGCCGGCGCCGCCGCTCGGCAAGGCGGCGCTGACCACCAGGGTGTCGGCGGCGTCCCCGGCCAGCACCGGGTTCTTCCGACCGCTCAAGGTCCACGAATCACCTTGTTGCGCAGCCTTGGTGCTCAACTCGGCGGACGGATCGCGCTGCCCCGGCTCGAGGTGGGCGAACGCCAGCAGCCGCTGCCCGCCCGCGACCTCGTCGAGCAGTTCCTTCTGCGCGTCGGTGCCCAGCTCGGCGATCAGCGCACCGGGTCCCAGCGCGGCGTGCAGTACCGGTTCGGGGGCGAGGCGGCGCCCGACCTCGTTGAGCACCACCATGATCTCGATCTGGCCGGACTCGTCCGGATCGAAACCGAGGCCGAGGATGCCGGTGTCGGCGAGCTGGCTCCAGACCTCGCGGCTCCAGCCGAGATCGGAGCCGATGATCTTGTTGCGGCTTTCCGGGTCGTAGGTGCGCGACAGCAGGTCGCGCGTGGTGTCGCGGAGCAGGGCCTGCTCGTCGCTCAGCTGAAAGTCCATGACTGCCTCACAATCCCAGAATCGTCGACGCGATGATGTTGCGCTGCACCTCGCTGCTGCCGCCGTAGATCGACGTCTTGCGGTAGTTGAGGTAGTGCGGCGCACTGTGTTGGGCCCAGTCCGGCGAGGCGATGTCTTCGCCGTTGGCCGGCAGCGCGTCTGGCCCGGCCACCTCGACGAGCAGTTCGGTGGCCACCTGCTGCAATTGGCTGCCGCGCAGTTTGAGCACCGACGAGGCCGGATTGGGCTGCCCGTCCGCGGAGTCGGTGACGACCCGCGACTGGGTGAGTTCCAGTGCCAGCAGCTCGTTTTCGGCCTCGGCCAGCCGCGCCGCGAACAGCGGGTCGCCCAGCACTCCGGTGGCCTTGGCGTGTTTCTTCACCTCGGCGAGGCGCACCTTGGTCCGTCCCACCCCGGCGATGCCGGTGCGCTCGTTGCCGAGCAGGAATTTAGCGTACGTCCAGCCCTGATTCTCTTCTCCGACAAGCTGATTGGCGGGAACCCGGACGTCTTCGAAGAAGACCTCGTTGATTTCGTGGCCGCCGTCGATCGTCTTGATGGGTCGCAGGGTGATGCCCGGCGTCTTCATGTCGAAGAGCAAAAAGGAGATGCCGGCCTGCCGCTTGGGCGCTTGCGGGTCGGTGCGGACCAGGCAGAAGATCCAGTCCGCGTACTGGCCGAGCGTGGTCCAGGTCTTTTGGCCGTTGACCACGTAGTCGTCGCCGTCCCGCACCGCGGTGGTGCGCAGCGAGGCCAGATCCGACCCCGCCTCGGGCTCGGAGAAGCCCTGGCACCACCAGATGTCGAGGCTGGCGGTCGGGGGCAGGAAGCGTTGTTTGACTTCCTCCGAACCGAATTCGGCGATCACCGGGCCCACCATCTTGGTGTTGAAGTTCAGCGGCTCGGGGACGCACGCCAGCTGCATCTCGTCGGCCCAGATCTGGTGCTGGGTCGGGGTCCAGTCCTTGCCGCCCCATTCCACCGGCCAGTTCGGTACTGCCAGGCCGTGCTCGTGCAGGATCTTGTGGCTGGTGACGATGTCGTCGTGGTTCACTTCGGCCGAGCCGCGGCGTACCCGCTCGCGCAGCTCCTCGGGAATCTTAGTCGTATAGATGGTGCGGAGTTCGTCGCGGAACGCGGCTTCCTCGGGCGTGAGCGCCAGTTGCATGGCAGCCTCCTGTCGTTTCGGGGTGACCGTGACGACGCAGCGCCCCGAGCTGTTTTCTGGCGGTGCTGGTCGTTCGCTCGACTTCCATCTTGACCCATCCCTCGCGGGCCCCGTGCACAGCCTCGGGTTAATCCACAGATAGACGTTGAGCGGTGCCGGTGTGACGGTCCGCGGACCTACTGTCGGCCCATGCGAACAGAACTTCCGGCGGAGCGCCTGCACCGGCGGCTCAACGCCGAACCGGAGACCGATGGCGCCGCCGAGCCCGCGGACGCCGGGTCGGCCTCGACGCAGGACGCCCCGGACGACGACCAGAATTCACTGTTGCCGCGCTGGCTTCCCGACGCCTCGCAGGACCGCGGCTGGGTGGCCAGGGTGCGCGCCGACCCCGGCCGCGCCGGCGCCATCGGGTTGGCGATCGTGGCGGCGCTGGCGGTGCTGGTCACCGTTTTCACCTTGTTGCGCGACCGGCCGGCGCCGGTGATGTCAGCCAAGCTGCCACCGGTGGAGAAGGTGTCCACCGCCAGGTCGTCGGCCAGCCCGGGTGCGGCGCCACCCGCAAGCCCCGACCGTCCGGTGGTGGTCAGCGTCGTCGGCTTGGTGCACACGCCGGGTTTGGTGACGCTGGCGCCGGGGTCGCGCATCGCCGATGCGCTGCAGGCCGCCGGCGGCGCGGTGAACGGCGCCGACACCATCGGACTGAACATGGCCCGACCGGTCGGTGACGGCGAACAGATCGTGGTCGGCCTCGCTCCCGTTCCGGGCCAGCCGACGGCCCTGGGCAGTTCGGTCGCCACCGCAACGACGCCGACCTCCAAGGCGCCGGCGCCCGGGTCGGGATCGGTCAAGCCGAAGCCGGGCCAGGCGGTCGACCTGAACACCGCGACCGTCGCGGAACTCGACGCTCTGCCCGGCGTTGGGCCGGTCACCGCCGCCGCGATCGTGGCGTGGCGGCAGGCCAACGGCAAATTCACCAGCGTCGACCAGCTCGCCGATGTCGAGGGCATCGGGCCGGCGCGGCTGGAGAAGCTGCGCGCGCTGGTCCGTGTCTGACCCCGGTGCTGCCTCCCGGGCTAGGTGGATCACCGTCGGGGCATGTCGATGTGCGCCTGGTGCCGGCCGCGCTGACCTGCTGGGCGGTGACGGCCGGCGGGATCTGGTGGTCGGCCGGGCGGATCTTCGCCTGGTGCTGCGTCGCGCTGACCGTCGCCGCCGGTGCGCTGGCATGGCGCGCGGCGCGCCGGCCCGGCCGCGTGGCCCGGCTCCGCACGATCAGCGCCGGCCTGGCCGCCGTGGGTGTGGTGGGAGCGGGCTACGGCTTCGCGATCGCGCTGCGCGCCGACGCGGCCGCTCACCACCCGATCACCGCGGCCTTCGGCACCAGCGCCCCGGCTACCGTCACCCCCACCGAGAGCCCGGTGTCGCTGGGCAGCAGCCGGCTGATGTTTCGGGCGACCCTGCAACGCCTGCGCGACGCCGAAATGTCAGGCCGCGTCGTGGTTTTCGCGCGCGCCTCGGACTTCGCCGCCGTGACGGTGGGCCAGCCGGTGCGGTTCACCGCGCGGATCACCCGGCCGACCCGCCGGGACCTGACCGTCGCGGTGCTCAATGCGTCGGGCCCGCCGGCCATGGGCACCGCGAGCGCAGTGCAGTCGGCCGCGCACGGCGTGCGCAGCCGCTTTGCCGCCGCGGTCCGCGCCACGCTGCCCGGCGAGCAGGCGGCGATGCTGCCCGCGCTGGTGCTCGGCGACACCTCGGCGGTGCCAAGTGACACCAGCCGCGACTTTCGTGCGGCCGGCATGACGCACCTGATGGCCGTGTCGGGGGCCAACGTGACGATCGTGTGTGCGGCCGTGCTGTTCTCGGCCCGGCTGATCGGCCCGCGGTCGGCCGTCGCGCTTGCCGCGCTGGCGCTGGTGGCCTTCGTCATCGTCGTGCAGCCGACGGCGAGTGTGGTGCGGGCGGCGGTGATGGGTGCCATCGCGCTGACGGGCATGCTGACTTCGCGTCGGCGGCAAGCCATTCCGGCCCTCGCCGCCACCGTGCTGGTGTTGCTGGCGGTCGCCCCCGCGCTGGCCGTGGACGTGGGGTTCGCGCTGTCGGTGCTCGCCACCGCGGCGCTGATCGTCGTCGCGCCGGTCTGGTCGCGGCGCCTGGTCGCCAAGGGATGGCCCAAGCCGCTGGCCGATGCAGTCGCCGTCGCGTGGGCCGCGCAGCTGGTGACCGCGCCGCTGGTGGCGGCGATCTCCGGGCGATTCAGCGTGGTTGCCGCCCTGGCGAACCTCGCGGTGGCCGGTGTGATCGCCCCGATCACGGTGCTGGGCACCGCGGCGGCCGCGCTCTGCGCGATATGGCCGGCCGCCGCGCGGCTGCTGATCCGGTTCACCGGCCCGGAGTTGTGGTGGGTGGACGGCGTGGCCCACGCGGCGGCCAACATGCCCGGCGCCACGGTGCCGGTCCCCGAGGGGATGCCCGGCACCCTGATCGTCGGCGGCGTCGCGGTGCTGGCGGTGGTGCTGTGGCGGTGGCGACTGTTTCGCGTCGCGGCGGGGGTCGGGGCGCTGGTCGGGCTGGCGTGGGCGCTGTCCGGGTTGGGGTAGGCGGGGCGTCGCGCCGTCGATCCCCGAGCGGCGCGGTCGGTGGGGCGTGACACCATCGTGGGGTGACCGAGATTTCGCCGTTGCACCTGGTCCTGGGAGACGAGGAACTGCTGGTCGAGCGGGCGGTGTCCGACGTGCTGCGGTCGGCGCGCAAACGAGCCGGCACCGACGACGTGCCGGTCAACCGGATGCGGGCGGGCGACGTCAGCACCTATGAGCTCGCCGAGCTGCTGAGTCCGTCGCTGTTCGCCGACGAGCGCATCGTCGTGCTGGAGGCCGCCGGCGAAGCGGGCAAAGACGCTGCCGCGGTGATCGTTTCGGCCGCGAGCGACATGCCGACCGGCGTGGTGCTGGTCGTGGTGCACTCGGGCGGCGGGCGCGCCAAGGCGCTGGCCACCGAGCTGCAATCCCTTGGCGCCGTGGTGCATTCGTGCGCGCGGATCACCAAACTGAGCGAGCGCGTCGATTTTGTCCGCAAGGAGTTTCGCGGCCTGCGGGTCAAGGCCGACGACCAGACGGTGACCGCACTGCTGGATTCGGTCGGTTCCGACCTGCGGGAGTTGGCCTCGGCCTGCTTCCAGTTGGTCGCCGACACCGGCGGGGTGGTCGACGCCGACGCGGTCCGCCGCTATCACAGCGGCAAGGCCGAGGTGAAGGGCTTCGACATCGCGGATAAGGCGGTGACCGGTGACATCGAAGGGGCCGCCGAGGCGTTGCGGTGGGCGATGATGCGCGGTGAGCCGCTGGTGGTGCTGGCGGACGCGCTGGCCGAGGCGATCCACACGATCGGCCGGGTCGGCCCACTGTCGGGGGACCCCTACCGGCTGGCGTCTCAGCTCGGGATGCCGCCCTGGCGGGTGCAGAAGGCGCAGAAGCAGGCGCGGCGTTGGTCGCGTGACTCTGTGGCGACCGCGATGAAGGTGGTGGCCACGCTCAACGCGAACGTGAAGGGAGCGGTGGTGGACGCCGACTACGCCCTGGAATCCGCGGTCAGGCAGGTCGCCGAGCTAGCCGCCCAGCGCGGCCAGTAGAGGGGGCGCGTCGGCTGAGTAAAAGCCTTAGATCTTGTTGAGGACCTGCGCCAGGGCCGACTTCTTGTTCGCCGCCTGGTTCTTGTGGATCACGCCCTTGCTGGCGGCCTTGTCCAGCTTGCGGTTGGTCGACACCAGCAACTCGGCGGCCTTCTCCTTGTCGCCGGCGTGGGCCGCCTCGCGGAACGCGCGGACAGCGGTACGCAGCGACGACTTCACCGACTTGTTGCGCAGGCGAGCGCGCTCGTTCGTCTTGTTGCGCTTCTGCTGCGACTTGATGTTGGCCACGCGGGAGTTCCTTCTTCGATTAGACGTATTGTGGGGCGCCGGATATCACCACAGCGATTGCCCAGGTTATCAGTGAGTTACGTTTTCTCCCAAAACGGGAACACGTGGGCTGCCAGAACGTCGACTTGAGGCAGCATCTGAACAGTGAGTCTTACCAACCAGCTTGACCACACCAAGCGGGGTTTTCGCGCTGCGCGCTCTGAGCGCATCTTCGACGGATACAACGTGGCCTCCGACGCCTACGACATGGCGTTCGACGAGATGTTCGATGCCCAGGGCAACGTGCGCGGCCCGTATAAGGGCATCTACGCCGAGCTCGCGCCGTCGGATGCCTCGGAGCTCAAAGCCCGCGCCGAAGCGCTGTCCCGCGCCTTCCTCGACCAGGGCATCACCTTCTCGTTATCGGGCCAGGAGCGGCCGTTTCCGCTGGATCTGGTGCCGCGGGTCATCTCGGCCGCCGAGTGGACGCGCCTGGAGCGCGGCATCACCCAGCGCGTCAAGGCGCTCGAGCTGTACCTGGACGACATCTACGGTGACCAGGAAATATTGAACGACGGGGTGATCCCGCGCCGGCTGATCACGTCGTGCGAGCACTTCCACCGCCAGGCGATGGGCATCGTCCCGCCCAACGGCGTGCGGATCCACGTCGCCGGCATCGACCTGATCCGCGACGACAAGGGCACCTGGCGGGTCCTCGAGGACAACCTGCGGTCGCCGTCGGGTGTGTCCTATGTCATGGAGAACCGGCGCACCATGGCGCGCGTGTTCCCCAACCTGTTCGCCAGCCACCGGGTGCGCGCGGTCGATGACTACGCCTCGCACCTGCTGCGGGCGCTGCGCAACTCCGCGGCCACCAACGAGGCCGACCCGACGGTGGTGGTGCTGACCCCGGGCGTCTACAACTCGGCCTATTTCGAGCATTCGCTGCTGGCCCGCCAGATGGGGGTCGAGCTGGTCGAGGGCCGCGACCTGTTCTGCCGCGACAACCAGGTGTACATGCGCACCACCGAGGGGGAGCGCCAGGTCGACGTCATCTATCGGCGCATCGACGACGCCTTCCTGGATCCGCTGCAGTTCCGCGCCGATTCGGTGCTGGGGGTGGCGGGGCTGGTCAACGCCGCCCGTGCGGGCAACGTGTCCATCTCCAGCGCGATCGGCAACGGCGTCGGCGACGACAAACTCGTCTACACCTATGTGCCCACGATGATCGAGTACTACCTCGGGGAGAAGCCGCTGCTGGCCAACGTGGAGACGCTGCGCTGCTGGCTCGACGACGAGCGCGAAGAGGTGCTGGACCGCATCGACGAGCTGGTGCTCAAGCCGGTGGAGGGGTCGGGCGGCTACGGCATCGTGTTCGGGCCGGAGGCCTCGGAGAAAGAGTTGGCGGCCGTCGCCAAGAAGGTGCGCGACGATCCGCGGAGCTGGATCGCGCAGCCGATGATGGAGCTGTCGACGGTGCCGACCCAGATCGGCAACACCCTGGCGCCGCGCTACGTCGACCTGCGGCCGTTCGCGGTCAACGACGGCAACGACGTGTGGGTGCTGCCCGGCGGGCTGAGCCGGGTGGCGCTGGTCGAGGGGTCGCGGGTGGTCAACTCCAGTCAGGGCGGCGGCTCCAAGGACACCTGGGTGCTGGCGTCGCGGGCGTCGGCCGGCGATCACGAGCTCGAGGCGGCGGAGGTGGTGCGCTCGTTGCCCACCTCGATGCCGGACCCGATGCTCGACGACGCCCCGCGGGTGACGTCTCAGCAGGCGCAGCCCACCGAACTGCCCCAGCGCGAGCAGCTCGAGCAACAACAACAGCAAAGGGCGGTGCACGATGTTGGCACGTAACGCCGAGTCGCTCTACTGGATCGGCCGCTATGTCGAACGCGCCGACGACACCGCGCGCATCCTGGACGTGGCGCTGCACCAGTTGCTCGAGGATTCCAGCGTCGACCCCGACCAGGCGTCGCGGCTGCTGCTGCGGGTGCTCGGGATCGACCCGCCGAAGCACGACCTGGACGTGTGGTCGCTGACCGATCTGGTGGCCTACAGCACCAACACCCAGGGCGGCTGCTCGATCGTCGATGCCATCACCTCGGCGCGCGAGAACGCCAAGTCGGCGCGCGAGGTGACCTCCAGCGAGATCTGGGAATGCCTCAACACCACCTACCACGCCCTGCCCGAACGTGAGCGGGCCGCCAAACGCCTTGGGCCGCACGACTTTCTGTCGTTCATCGAGCGGCGGGCGGCGATGTTCGCCGGCCTGGCCGACTCGACGCTGTCCCGCGACGACGGCTACCGGTTCATGGTGCTGGGCCGGGCCATCGAACGGGTCGACATGACGGTGCGGCTGTTGTTGTCGCGGGTCGGCGACAGCGCCTCGTCCCCGGCGTGGGTGACGCTGTTGCGTTCGGCGGGGGCGCACGACACCTATCTGCGCACCTATCGAGGTGTGCTGGACGCCGGTCGGGTGGTCGAATTCATGTTGTTGGACAGGCTGTTTCCGCGTTCGGTGTTCTATTCGCTGCGGCTGGCCGAACACAATCTCGACGAGCTGGTCCACAACCGGCAGAGCCGGATCGGGGCCACCGCCGAGGCGCAGCGACTGCTCGGGCAGGCCCGCAGCGAATTGGAATTCGTGCAGCCCGGCGTGCTGCTGGAGTCGTTGGAGAGCCGCCTGGCGGGGCTGCAGCGCACCTGCCACGACGTCGGAGAGGCGTTGGCGCTGCAGTACTTCCACGTCACGCCCTGGGTGGCCTGGTCGGATGCGGGCCAGCGCGCTCGGCTGGTCAGCAGGAAAGGGGACGGCTGATGTGGCGACTGCGGGTGGTGCACACCACCGGGTACGCCTACCAATCCCCGGTGACCGCCTCCTACAACGAGGCCCGGTTGACCCCGCGGTCGAACAGCCGGCAAAACGTCATCCTCAACCGTGTCGAAACCATCCCGGCGACCCGGTCCTACCGCTACATCGATTACTGGGGCACCGCGGTCACCGCGTTCGACCTGCACGCCCCGCACACCGATCTCACGGTGATGTCGACGTCGGTCGTGGAAACCGAGCGGGCCGAGCCACTCTCGGCGGAGGCGGGCTGGAGCGACCTCCAGTCCGAGGCCGTGATCGATCGCTACGACGACCTGCTTCGCCCCACCCAGCACGCCCCGGCCAGCAAGCGGGTGGCGTCGGTCGGTAAGAAGATCAGCAAGACCCACAAGCCGGCCGAAGCCGTTGTAGCCGCGGCCAATTGGGTGCGCGAAGAACTGGAATACCTGCCGGGCACCACCAGCGTGCACTCGTCCGGCCTGGACGCGCTCAAAGCGGGCAAGGGCGTGTGCCAGGACTTCGTGCATTTGTCGCTGATGTTGTTGCGCAGCATGGGGATTCCGGCGCACTACGTCTCGGGCTACCTGCACCCCAGGCGCGACGCCGTCGTCGGCGACACCGTCGACGGCCGAAGCCACGCCTGGATTGAGGCGTGGACGGGTGCCTGGTGGAGCTATGACCCCACCAACGACACCGAGATCACCGAGCAGTACGTCGGCGTGGGCGTGGGCCGCGACTACGCCGACGTCTCCCCGCTGAAGGGCATCTACTCCGGGGAGGGCGCCACCGACCTCGACGTGATCGTCGAGGTGACCCGGCTGGCCTAGCCCGGGGCGGGGTTCGTCGCCGCAGGGATACCGTTGCAGGAATGAACGATCCGGCCGAAGGCGCGCCGCGCCGCGATAAGAGCCGGCCCGGCTCGCCCCTGGCGGCGCTGGCCCTGCTCTGCATCGCGCTGCTCGTCGGCGGCATCGCCATCGGCGTCGCGGTGGGCGGCGTCATGCCGTTGCCCTACGGCCCGGCGGGCGCCGTCACCGCCTACGTTCGCGCCCAGCCGACCGCCGTGCGCATCATCGCCGTTGCGACGTTCGCGTCCTCGGTGCCGCTGGCGATCTACGGGGCAAGCGCCGGCGCCCGGCTGAGCCGACTCGGGGCCGGATCCGGCGCGGTCACGTTGAGTGGCGGCGTCTTGGCCGCCGGTGCGCTCGGCCTGGCGGGGTTGCTGGGTTGGGCGTTGTCGATACCGGATGTCGCCGCGAACGCGGCGGTGGTCCGGGCGCTCTACTTGTTGGTCTTTCTCACCGGCGGCCCGGGGCACATCGTGGCGCTGGGCCTGCTGGTCGGCGGGATCGCGGTGCCCGGCCTCACCCGCGCGTTGATGCCCGGACCGGTCGCGCGGCTCGGTCTGGCCACGGCCATCCTCGCCGAATTGGCGACGGCGGTGCTGATCTGGCCGGCGCTGGGCGTCATCCTGCCGATCGCCCGGCGGCCGAATCTCGTTGCGCCGCATGGGTTAGGGCAACGCCAGCCACCATCAGCCAGGTCAGCGCCAGCACCCGGGCGATCGGCAGGATGACGCCCAGCGCCGGCCAGATCAGCACCGCCGTCGCCAATTCGGCGAGGATGGCCGTGG
>NZ_LZLU01000181.1:0-698 GCF_001673415.1 Mycobacterium sp. 1165196.3
ACCGCCTTGAGCAGCCCGCGCTTGAGGTCCTCCTCGACCAGGGCGCGTTGTTCCTTGCTGACCGAGCCGTGGTGGGCGCGCGCCAGTATCGGGTCGGCGCCGTAGGTCTGGCCGCTGCCCATGATGTGCGCCGGGGCGCCCCCGGCCACCTTCGGGTTGGCGTCCGTGGCGAGTTCGACGCCGCTGCGCTCGGCGTGAATCTCGTTGAGGCGGGCGGTAAGCCGCTCGGCCAGTCGCCGCGAGTTGGCGAACACGATGGTCGAATTGTGCGATTCGATCAGGTCGACCAGGCGGTTCTCCACGTCGGGCCAGATGGTGTTGTTCGCCAGGTTGGCCATGTCCGGCACCGGCACCTGCACGCTGAGCTCGACGGTCTTGGCCGACGGCGGGGCCACGATGGTCGTCGGTCCTGCGCCGGACAGGAACCGGGCGAGCTCCTCGGGCGGGCGGACCGTGGCCGACAACCCGATGCGCTGGGCGGGTTTGTCCTCGCGCAGCGCTTGTGTCAAATCCTGGAGGCGCTCCAGCGACACCGCCAGGTGCGCGCCGCGCTTGCCGGCGGCGATGGCGTGGATCTCGTCGACGATCACGGTCTGGACGCCGGCCAGCGTCTCGCGGGCGGCCGAGGTGAGCATCAAGAACAGCGACTCGGGCGTGGTGATCAGCACGTCGGGCGGGCGGTTGATCAGCTGGCGGCG
>NZ_LZLU01000182.1:0-28609 GCF_001673415.1 Mycobacterium sp. 1165196.3
GAAGCGCCATTCGGTCGCGACCCAGAAGGGCATCCCTACACCGCAGAGCAATATGCAGCCCGTTTCAACAGCGTTGGGCCTGAAGGTCAACGATGGATGAACTTTCCTGGTAACCATGGTGCCGTACCCGGCACTCGGGCCGCCTATACCAACGCTGAGTCCTATTTACGAGACTATGGTCATTTACTCGATCGGATCGGCAAATCGGATGGCAAGTATTTGGCTGTTGTGGAGGATGGCCGACCGGCTACATGGGAAGAGCGGGCCCTTCACGTCAATTCCCTTCGCGATCCGTACAACGCCTACACCTTCGGGCAGTTGCCTGAAGGGTGGAGTATCGAGGTTTCGGAGGCGGGACCCGGTGTAGGCCAGCCGGGTGGTTCGATTCAAGTCCGCATATTCGATGATGCGGGCGAAGCACGACCCATCGACGAACTAACAAGAATAGGAGTATTGCGACAGTGAGGAGCAGCGTGGATCTCACCCCTGATTTGCAAGGCTGGATCCGTTTGGCAGGACTGGACATGATCCAGGGCTCGCAGACCCACGATGGACGGACGATCATCTGGAACAAAGGTGGAGAAACGCGCAATTATATTGACTTTGTTGATGGTTGGAATGTGATCACGTCGTCCGATCGGATGGGACCCGAGGGCTTTAGTTTTGCCGGGAAGACAATGCCTGTAACGGAAAGGTATCTATATGGGGCTTTTGGCGGCTCGGTGCGGAGCGGGGATTTGCCACTACTCCGAGCACCATTTGAGCGTCATCAATTGCTTCCAGGATTTGCTATCGAGAAGCAGCTCTTTGCAGGTCAAGAACGAAGCACCCTTGTCGATCGCGCGGGACACACTGTAGCGATCGGAGCAACTGACCGACTGGTGGCGTTGTCACACTACTTGGATGCTTCTGTCGATGACATCAAAGCCTCGTTCCAAGCTCCCGACGGGAGGCCGCTGTTTACTGTTTGGGATAAGACCAAATGACAGGCGGCATAGAAGTCTCCCCACGCCTCGAGCAGTGGGCTAAATTGGCTGACTACACACTCACACCTGGTTCGAGCACGACCGACGGACGGCCAATATTTTGGTCGGCGCTAGGCGAGACGCGGCTTTTTATTGGGGACAGGCAAGACGGTTGGTTTGTGATTACTGATTCCGACCGAATGGAATCCGAAAATTTCGTTCTGGCAGCTTCATCCATCGAGACGATCGAGAAGTACTTGTTCGGAAAGTTCGGCATGTACATCCGCAGCGCGAGGGGTCTGCCCCGAGTGGGCATGCCGACTGGGGCACACGAAGTTAGGCCCAACTTCAACGTCGAAACTCGCGACTATGAAGGTCTCGAACGCTTCGCTCTAGTTGCACCTGACGGCTCAACGGTAGCTATCGGCAGCGCTGATGAAGTAACTGCAACAGCGGAACTTAAGAAACTCGCGCTCTATCTAACGGCGACGATTGACGAAATTGAAGCGTCGGCGATCGATCCAGACGGAAAGCCGCTCTTCGAGTGTCGATAACTGTGAATCGAATTCCCGTAAAACAGATCCGCGGTAGGACCTACTCGCCCCGGTCCAAAAGATCCGACGACCCGAGCACCCGCTCGATCTGAACCTCGATGACCACGCGTCGTGGATTGGGGCGCGGGGTGCGGTAGCGCTGGGCGTATCGCAGCTCGGCGTCGCGCACGGCGTCGGGGTCGTTGTTGACCTTGGACCGGCCCTCCAGCGACAGCCACCGCGCGCCGTCCACCTGGCTGAGCACGGCCAGCCCGCCGCGATCGGCGTTGACCGCCTTCTGCGAACCCCCGGTGGTGATGACCCGCGCGATGTGCGTCTTGGGATCGAAGGTGAATCCGACCGCCACCACGTGCGGCGAATTGTCGGCTCGCAGCGTGGTCAGCATCGCCAGATGGCGTTCCGACAGGAACGCCAATGCGTCATCGGTGAGCCGGGTAGTGGTATTCGCCATCACCGCCCACGCTAGCGCAGGTGATAATCGCAGCCGTGGACGACACGGGCGCAGGTCCAGTACTGATCCTGGGTGGCCGCAGCGAGATCGGGATCGAGCTGGCGCGACTCCTCGCGCCCGGCGCGACGGTGGTGCTGGCCGCCCGCCGCGCTGATCAACTCGCTGACCAGGTCGACGCGCTCAAACTCGCCGGGGCCGCGGCGGTCGACACCCGGGAATTCGATGCCGACGACCTGGCCTCGCATGGGCCGCTGGTCGCCTCGATCGTCGCCGAGCACGGTCCCATCGGCACTGCGGTCTTGGCGTTCGGCATCCTGGGCGACCAGGCCCGCGCCGAAATCGACGCCGCGCACGCCGTCGCCGTCGTGCACACCGACTACCTCGCCCAGGTCAGCCTGCTCACCCAGTTGGCCGCCGCGATGCGCAAAGCGGACAACGGGCGGCTGGTGGTGTTCTCCTCGATCGCCGGCGCACGCGTGCGTCGCGCCAACTACGTCTACGGCTCGGCCAAGGCCGGCCTGGACGGCTTCGCCAGCGGCTTGGCCGACGCGCTGCACGGCACCGGCGTCCGCCTGCTGATCGCCCGCCCGGGATTCGTCATCGGGCGCATGACGGAAGGCATGTCGCCCGCACCGTTGTCGAGCACACCCGCCCAAGTGGCCGCCGCGACCGCACGAGCGCTCGCAAAGGGGCGCCGCACGGTGTGGATCCCGTGGGCGCTCGGACCGGCGGCGGCCGTGATGCGCCTGCTGCCGCAGTTCATCTGGCGCAGGATGCCCCGATGATCCGCGCCGGCGACCATGCAGAGCGGCGCTCATGATCGTCGTGGTCGGCATCGGCGCCGACGGCATGCCCGGACTCGGCGAAGCGTCACGCACCGAACTCCGCAGGGCCGCAATCATTTACGGCTCCCAGCGGCAACTCGACCTTCTCGATGACACGGTGCCCGCGCCGCGACGACAATGGCCGTCGCCGATGATGCCCGCGCTGCAGACGTTGCTCGATGAGCACACGGGCGACGTGCACGTGGTGGCCAGCGGCGATCCGCTGCTGCACGGCATCGGCGGCACCCTGATCCGACTGCACGGCAGCGGCAACGTCAGGGTGCTGCCGCACGTGTCCTCGGTGACGCTGGCCTGCGCGCGAATGGGGTGGAACGTCCACGACACCGAGGTGATCAGCCTGGTCACCGCGCAGCCGCGCACCGCGGTGCGCCGCGGCGGCCAAGCGATCGTGCTGTCGCAGAACAAGTCCACGCCAAGCGAATTCGCCGCACTGCTCACCGCGCATGGCCGCGGCGAGTCCGAATTCACCGTCCTCGAACGCCTCGGCGGCCCAGACGAGCACCGCCGCGACGGCACCGCCCGCGACTGGGCCGGTGACCGAGACCTCGACGATCTCAACGTGATTGCCGTGCGCTACCTGCCCGACGACCGTGTCTCGCCACTACCCGACGACGCGTTCACCCACGACGGGCAGATCACCAAGCAGGGGATCCGCGCGGTGACGTTGGCCGCCCTGGCGCCGCGCCCGGGCGAGCGGTTGTGGGACATCGGCGCCGGCTCGGGCAGCATCAGCATCGAGTGGTGCCTGAGCGGGCGCGGTTGCAGCGCAGTGGTATTCGAGCGCGATGAGCGGCGCAGGCACAATCTCGACATCAATGCCGCGGCCTTCGGGGCCGACATCGAGGTGCGCGGCGAGGCTCCGGACGCATTCGCCGGCGCCGAGCCGCCGTCGGCGATCTTCCTCGGCGGCGGACTGACCCAGCCCGGTCTGCTCGACGCCTGCCTGGACAACCTGCCCGCCGGCGGACGGCTCGTCGTCAATGTGGTCACCACCGAATCGGAAGCCGTTCTGGCGCAAGCACATCAGCGCCTGGGCGGGCAGCTGCGACGCTTCCAGCATTATCACGGTGAGCCGCTGGGCGCATTCACCGGCTGGCGCCCGCAGTACCCGGTCACCCAGTGGGTGGTGACCAAGTGACCGTGTATTTCATCGGCGCCGGCCCGGGCGCGGCCGACCTCATCACCGTGCGCGGTCAGCGGCTCCTGCGATCCTGCCCGGTGTGCTTGTACGCCGGATCGATCATGCCCGACGACCTGCTTGCCCTGTGCCCGCCCCACGCGAAAGTCGTTGACACCGGCCCGCTGACGCTCGAGCAGATCATCACCGAACTCAGCGAGGCGCACGCCGCCGGCCACGACGTGGCGCGCCTGCATTCCGGTGACCCGTCGCTGTACAGCGCGCTCGCCGAGCAGTGCCGCCGGCTCGATGCCCTGGGCATCGACTACGAAATCGTGCCCGGGGTTCCGGCTTTCGCCGCCGCGGCGGCCGCGCTGAAGCGCGAGCTCACCGTCCCGGGGGTGGCGCAGACGGTGACGCTGACCCGGGTGGCGACCCTGTCGACGGCCATGCCGCCCGGCGAAGACCTGAAGACCCTGGCCCGGTCCGGCGCAACCCTGGTCCTGCATCTGGCCGCCGCCCAGATCGACACCATCGTTCCGCAACTGCTCGAAGGCGGCTACCGCGCCGAGACACCCGCGGCCGTCGTGGCTTTCGCCAGCTGGCCGCAAGAGGCGGTGCTGCGCGGCACGCTGGCCGACATCGCCGAGCAGATGCATCGGACCGGCATCACCAAGACCGCGGTGATCGTCGTCGGCGACGCGCTGACCGCCGGGGGATTCACCGACAGCTACCTGTACTCGACCGGGCGGGCGCGGGGGAGTCGGCACTGATGCGCGTCCTGCTGCTCGGCGGCACCGGCGAGGCGCGCGCCCTGGCCAAAGCGCTGCATCCCCGCATCGACATCGTCAGCTCCCTGGCCGGCCGGGTGCCCGACCCTGCCCTGCCGGTCGGACCGGTGCGCATCGGGGGGTTCGGCGGCGTCGACGGGCTACGGCGCTGGCTGCACGACGAACGCATCGACGCCGTCGTCGACGCCACCCACCCGTTCGCGGCCACCATGGCGGCGCACGCCGCCGCCGCCTGCGCCGAATTGCGGATACCTCACCTGATCCTGGCGCGCCCCGCCTGGGACCCGGGCCCCGCTATCGTCGTCGATTCGGACACCGATGCCGCTGAAACCGTTGCCCGGCAAGGCTATTCGCGGGTGTTTCTGACCACCGGGCGCTCGGGCGTGTGGGCCTTCGCCGGCAGCGACGCGTGGTTTCTGATCCGTGCGGTCACCGACCCCGACCCTTCGGCATTGCCGCGCCGTCACCGGGTGGTGCTCTCCCGCGGACCGTATGGCTACGACGACGAGTTCGCGCTGCTGCGTGACCACCGCATCGACGCGCTGGTCACCAAGAACAGCGGCGGGGACATGACCCGCGCGAAGCTGGATGCCGCGGCGGCACTGAACGTTGCGGTGGTGATGGTGGCGCGCCCGCCGCTACCGGCCGGCGTGTCGACCGTCGGCACGGTGGCCGAGGCCGCCGAATGGGTTGGCGCGCTACAGGGTTCGCGCTAGCCGGTTAGGTGGCCGCGCTCGCCGTCGGCCAGCAGCGCGTCGCGGGCGCGCGCGACGCGGGAACGAATGGTGCCCACCGGGCAACCGCAGACCGCGGCGGCGTCGGCGTAGGGCAGGCCGAGCAGTTGGGTGAGCAAAAGCGCTTCGCGCTGTTCGGCGTTGAGGTTGGCGATCATGGTGGTCACCTCGACCAGGTCCTCGAACCCGCGGGCGTGCCGGTCCGCGCGCACCACGTGCTCGGGATCGGCACCCATGGCCGCGCGGGGCCGCGACTGCAGGTGGCGAATGTGGTCGGCCACCACGCGGCGCGCGATCGAGAGCAGCCAGGTCCGCGCGCTCGAACGCCCGGAGAACCGCTCGATGGCGCCGATGGCGCGCAGAAAGGTCTCTTGGGTCAGATCGTCGGCGCTGCCCGCATCCGAGAGATAGGCGACGAACCGCCACACGTCTTGCTGGGTGGCCTTGATGAACGACTCGAGCGCTCGCGCGTTTCCGCGCGCGGCTGACAACGCGAGCTCGGTTACGGCCTCGTCATCGCTCGGCGCGATCATGCCCAACCACCTTTGTTGTGCGAGTTTTCCGATTCTACGACGGCCCGTCGTAGACGATGCGGTGGGGTCGATGGCGGCATGGTTGATGGGCCGCAGATGCCCGCGCCGCCGACCGCTGGGTGAGTCCGCCGCCCAGGCGGGAAAGTGTGCGTCGTCCGAAGCATCCGAGCCGCGCCGGCGGTGCGAGCCCACCCGTTCACGCGCCACCAGCAACGCAAACGCCAAGCCCAACAACAGGGGCATGTGGCTGGCGATGCGGGTGGCGGTCACCTCGCCGGCGAAGGCGTCGACGATGACATAGCCCAGCAGCGCAACGGAATAGACACCGGTGATGGCCGCCACTCCCGAGGCCGAGGCGGGCCAGACACCGGCCGCGATCATCGCCAGACCTAACGCCAGCAACCAGGCCGTCGACTCGTGCATCAGGTGCTCACCGGACATCGCGCCGTGCATATGCTCGGACACCATGCCGAAATCGATTCCGCTGATTTGGGCGGCGGCGATCGCCACCTGGAAAAGGCCGACCGCGATCAGGCCCCAGCGCCGGTAGTGCGACCGCAGCCAGCGCATCCGGGCCTGAAGTCCGGTGGCCTGCTCGCCGATGCTCGCCATGATCTTGTCGACCAGGTCGGGGCCCTCGCCGGGCGTCACCGAAGCCAGCCGGCGCGTCTGCACCGCCGCCCCGATCAACCAGGAGCGGCAGCTGCGGCAGGATTCGAGGTGGGCGTCGACTTGCTGCGCGAGGACTTGGGGACGCTCGCCGTCCAATCGAGCCGACAGCGCTTCGCGCGCAATCTCACACCGCATCCCTGCATCGTTGCGCATGGCCCGGCCCCGCGCAAAGACTCGCCACATTTGGCCCCGGAACGAAATTGCGGGGAACTAAACGGCGGCGGCAACCGACCTCTGGTCGTACGCATCGCCAGCCCACCCACGAGATGCACCGAAGAGGTATTCGTGTCCTTGCCCGAAGGCCCCCGACGATGACCGCCCCGATCTGGATCGCGTTTCCGCCCGAAGTGCACTCGACACTGCTCAGTAGCGGCCCCGGCCCCGCGCCGCTGCTGGCCGCCGCCACCGCGTGGACGTCGCTGAGCACCGACTACGCGACCGCGGCAGCCGAGCTCAGCGGAGTGCTGGGGGCGGTGCAGGCGGGCTCGTGGGACGGCCCCAGCGCGGACCAGTACGTGGCCGCACACGCCCCCTATCAGGCCTGGCTGCTGGAAAGCGCGGCCAAGAGCACGACGGCCGCGGCCCTGCACGAGACCGCGGCCACCGCCTACACCACCGCCCTGGCCGCCATGCCGACGCTGGGCGAGCTCGCTGCCAACCATGCCGTGCACGGGGCGTTGGTCGCCACGAACTTCTTCGGGATCAACACCATTCCGATCGCCGTCAACGAGGCCGACTACGCGCGGATGTGGGTGCAGGCCGCCACGACGATGACCACCTACCAGGCCGTCAGCGAATCG
This sequence comes from Mycobacterium sp. 1165196.3, assembly GCF_001673415.1. Classification (NCBI taxonomy): domain Bacteria; kingdom Bacillati; phylum Actinomycetota; class Actinomycetes; order Mycobacteriales; family Mycobacteriaceae; genus Mycobacterium; species Mycobacterium sp. 1165196.3. The sequence continues at coordinate 7,463 of NZ_LZLU01000182.1, forward strand.
GCGCTGGCGGCGGTCCCCGCGACGACGCCCGCGCCGACGATCGTCGTACCCGGGGCCGAGGCCGCCACCGCCGGCGTCGCGGCGGTACAGGCGGCCGCCGTCGCGCCGGCCGCGAGTTCGGGCTCCAACCTCAACAACGCCGACACCTCGAGCGCCCAGCAGCAGGCGGCGACGCAGACCTATCCGTCGTGGATGGACCAGCTCACCCAGTGGCTGCAGCAGTACACCCAGAACTTCGCGTGGCCGGTGTCCAAGGACCTCAACCCCGGTGGGTGGCCGTTCCCGCCGGTGCCCTGGGTCAACAGCCTCGCCTCGTTCTTCGGCCAGTTGGGGCTCTCGCCGGCCCTGTCGACCGCGCTGGGCTGGGCCATCTTCCACACGCTGATGATCTTCTGGCCGTTCATTCAGCTCGCGATCCAGATGGCGGTGGTGCTCGCCCCGGTTGTCGTGGCCGCCATCGGCGCGGCCGCCGCGGGCGGGGTGGCCGCGGCGGTCACCGCGATCAGCGTCGCGGTCCCGCTCTCGACGCCCGCGCCCCTGCCGGCGGTCGCGGCGGCGCCCGCGCCGGTCATCGCCCCGACGCCGACGATCGCCACCGCGCCGGCGAGCGTGAGCCACGTGCCCACCCCGTCCACCGCGCCCGCGACGACCGTTGCCGGATCGGCGGGCGGGGGACCGGTGGGCGGCGGACCCGGTGTCGGCTTCGGTCCCACGGCGACCGACGGCATCGGAGCGAACGCGTTCAACGCCCTGTACGCCGTGGGGCTTTCGGGACTGTCGGCGCGCGGCAGCGCGAGCAGCCGGTCTCGGCGCAAGTCGGAGGAACCGTCGTCCGACGACCTCGACACGCCCGCCGCCGCGGCCGCGGCCGCCGAGGCCAAGAAGAAGGCGCGGGCCCGCCGGCGTCGCGGCGGCACCGCCACCGAGCGCGCCTACCGCTATGAGTTCATGGAGATGGACGGGGGGACGACCCCGGCCGCCGACGCCGGAGACCCGTACGCCCCCCGCCCTTCCGAGGACAGTGCGGGACCGCTCGGATTCGCCGGCGCCGCAACCAAACCCGATGCCGCGCAAGCCACCGGGCTGGCCACGCTGACGCGCGACGGGCTGAGCGACGGCCCCACCCTGCCGATGATGCCGAGCACCTGGGATCGCGACTAGCCGGCGTTTCAGGCCTGGTAACGCCGCGGTGTGAAGACCCGGTCGGTGGAATCGTGTGAGTACCACTGGGTTTGGGACGACCCGACGATCAGCAGGCAGCGCATGTCGATCTCGGTGGGCTCGAGATCGGCCAGCCTGACCACGCGGACGTCTTCGTCCGGGCCGGAGACGTTGCGGCCGACCACCACCGGGGTGCCGGGTTCGCGGTGGGCCAGCAAGATGTCGCGCATCGCCCCGACCTGCCAGGTCCGCGACTTGGAAGCCGGGTTGTAGATGGCCAGCACCAGGTCGGCGGCCGCGGCGGCCTGCAGCCGCGCGGAGATCACCTCCCACGGCTTGAGGCGGTCCGACAGCGAGATCACCGCGTAGTCATGCCCCAAGGGTGCGCCGACCCGGCTGGCGACGGCCTGGGCCGCTGTCATCGCCGGAATCACCCGCACCTGCACGCCCGGCCATTCCTTGGCCTCTTCCAGCACCGCCGTCGCCATCGCGAACACGCCCGGGTCGCCCGAGGACACCACCGCCACGGCGCGGCCCTGTTCGGCCAGCGCGCAGGCCAGGCGGGCCCGCTCGGGCTCGTCACGGTTATCGCTGGGGTGACGCTGCTGGCCGTCGCGGGCCGGGACGCGGCTCAGGTAGCCGCCGTAGCCGATCAGGTCGGTCGCCGCCGCGAGCTCACGGCGGGTCTGCGGCGTCATCCAATCCATGTCGCCGGGGCCCAGACCCACCACCGTGACGCTGCCGACGGCGGCAGCGCGCCGGCCGCGCTGCCCGCCCGGCAGGATGGCCAGTGAGAAGTACGGGACGCCGGCCTCGTCGACGTCGGCGGCGGGCAGGATGCGTTGCGAAGCGGTGCTTGCCCGCTCCACATAGAACGCGTCGTCAAGTTGTCCTGACGTCGAAAGAGCTTCCCGCACAGCGTGATACGAACGGCCGAGCTTGAGCACAACGGCGGCGTCGGCGTCGGCGAGCCGTCGGGTCAGCTCTTCGACCGGCAGGGTGCCCGGCAACACCGACAACACCTCGTCGCCGGCCACCAATGGCGTCGCGATGGCCGCCGAGGCGGCGCTCACCGACGTCACGCCCGGCACGATGACCGCGTCGAACCGCTCCGTCAGCCGGGTGTGCAGATGCATGTAGGAGCTGTAAAACAGCGGATCGCCCTCGGCCAGCAGGGCCACATTGCGACCGGCCCCCAGATGCGCCGCGATGCGCTCGGTGGCCTCGACGTAGAAGTCCTCGAGCGCACCGGCATAGCCGCCGGGATGGTCGGTCGTCTCGGTGGTGACCGGATAGACCAGGTGCTCTTCGATCTGGCCGGGCCGCAGGTACGGTTCGGCGATGCCGCGCGCGATGCTGCGGCCGTGCCGGGCGCTGTGGTAGGCCACCACGTCGGCCTCGCCGATCACCCGGGCGGCCTTGACGGTCACCAATTCCGGGTCACCGGGCCCCAGCCCGACGCCCCACAGTGTCCCCCGGTCGGCGCTTTGCGCGGTGCCCGCTGCGGTCACTCGCGGTCGCTCGCGATCGCGTTGACGGCCGCGGCCGCCATGGCGCTGCCGCCCCGGCGGCCCCGCACCACCAGATACGACGTCCCGCGGGGGTTGGCGATGAGCTCCTGCTTGGACTGCGCCGACCCGACGAAACCCACCGGTCCGCCCAACACCCCGGCCGGTGGGGCCAGCCCGTCGTCGATCAGCTCGAGCAACCGGAACAGCGCGGTCGGGGCGTTGCCGATGGCCAGCACCGCGCCGGGCAGCCGGTCCGCCCACAGCTCCACGCCGGCCGCCGAACGAGTGGTCTGCCGGCGCGCGGCCAACTCGGCCGCCCGGGGATCGGCCACCAGGGACACCACCTGGTTGTCGGCCGGCAACCGCGCCGCGGTGATGCCGGCGGCCACCATCGACGAATCGCACAGCACGGGAGCGCCGCCGCGTAGGGCGGCGCCGACCCGGTCGACGACGTCGTCGGTGAACGCGACGTGCTCGGCCACGTCGACCTGCCCGCAGGTGTGAATCAGCCGGACCACCACCCGTGCCACATCGGCGGGGAATCGCGCCAGATCGGCTTCGGCGCGGATCGTCGCGAACGACTGGCGATAGATCTCCGCCGCGTCGCGGATGTAGTCGAGCACCCGCCCACTTTAAGGCTCTCCCGCGTGGTGACCCGCCGCACCCGGCTACAGGCGCCGGTATCCGTCCGAGGTGGCCACCAGCACGTCACCGGTGAGCGGACTGCCACACGCCCGGTCGCAGCCGACGAAGTGACGGTGCACCCCCGAATCGGGATCCAGCGACCGCGCGGCGTCGGCCCGCACATCGGCGGCCGACCGCGCGCAGCCGGGGCTGCCGGTGCAGGCGCTGACGCTCAGCCAAGGCGAGTTCTCGTCGAACACCAGGCCCAAGGGCGCCAGGACGCGCAGCGCGACGTCGGCGACCTCTTCGGCAAGATCGCACACCAGCACCGAGCGCCACGGCGTGATCACCAGCGGCGCCTCGATCGCCGCCAGGTACTCCGCGACGCGCGCCGGCAGCACGCCGAGCGGCACCGCGGCGCCCAGCGTCACCCGGCCGTCGTCCTGGCCGATCCAGCCCACCGGCGCCTTGGTGACGGCCGGGAACGAGGGGGCGCGCGGCTTGGCACCGGGCACCAGCCGTCGTAGGTCGTCCAATTCCTGGACGCGCCAAGCGGTTTCGCGAATATCGAGGAACCGCATCGCGAGCGCGACGAGCGTGTCGATCACCTCGTCGTGCGCCAGCCGGACACCGGTGTCGCGTCCGGCCAGCAGCAGCGCGCAGCCGTCGGGAAAGGCGTGCACGCCCACGTCGGCGCGCAGCCCGGAGACGTCGGCCCGCCCGTCGTCCAGGCCGAACCAGAATCGACCGCCCAGCTCGGCGAGCCGGGGCTTGCCGCAGATCGCGGCGTCGAGTTCGCCGACCCAGCGCCGGACATCGAGATGGCCGCCGGAGCGTCCGGACAGCGGTGAGGCGACGATATTGCGGACCCGCTCGTGCGTCGCCGACGGCAACAGCCCCGCGGCGGCGAGCGCCTCGCCGACCGCTTGGACGTCGGTCAGCCCACGCAACTGCACATTGCCCCGAGCGGTCAGCTCGAGCGTTCCCGAACCCGATGCGGTGGAGACGGCGGCCAGCGCGGCCAGTTGGGCGGCGGTGATCATGCCGCCGGGTAGCCGGATCCGGGCCAGCGCACCGTCGGCCGCCTGGTGCACCTGCAGCGCACCCGGGCATGCGTCGGTGTCGCGCGTCCTGGCCACCCGTCCACGGTACGGCCCCGAGCGTCACACGCCGGTCGGGATTGCCTTCAGCCAGACGTAAACCCTTACCCGGGCCCCCGTCCGCGCCTTAGCGTCGGCACAGTGAGCATTGCCACCGCGCTCGATGCTGCCTCGAGCAAGCCGGCCGGCGGCCCAGCCGGCGGGGCTAGCGGGCTGTGGGCGCGCCGCAAATGGGAAATCGTGCGCGTCGTGTCGCCGCTGGCGTTGTTGGCGCTGTGGCAGCTGGGCAGCGCGATAGGCATCATCCCCGCCGACGTGCTGCCGGCCCCCTCGCTGATCCTCGAGGCCGGCGTGGAGGTGACCCGCAATGGGCAGCTCGGCGACGCGCTGCACATCTCGTCCGTCCGTGTCGTCGAGGGGCTGCTGCTGGGCGGGGTCATCGGAATCGTGGCGGGCGCGGCGGTCGGCCTGTCCCGCTGGGTCGAATCGACCGTGGACCCGCCCATGCAGATGATCCGGGCGCTGCCGCACCTGGGGCTGATCCCGCTGTTCATCCTGTGGTTCGGGATCGGCGAGCTGCCCAAGGTGTTGCTCGTCGCGCTGGGCGTGGTCTTCCCGCTCTACCTCAACACCTTTTCGGCGATCCGCCAGGTCGACCCCAAGATGCTGGAAACCGCTCAGGTGCTGGGCTTTTCGTTCACTCAGCGGTTCACCCGGATCATCGTGCCCAGCACCGCGCCGCAGGTGCTCGTCGGCTTGCGCCAGTCGCTGGCCATCGCGTGGTTGACGCTGATCGTCGCCGAGCAGATCAACGCCGACAAGGGAATCGGCTTCCTGATCAACAATGCCCGCGATTTCCTGCGGATCGACATCATCATCTTCGGGCTGACCATCTACGCCCTGCTCGGCATCATCACCGACGCGATCGTCCGGCTCATCGAGCGCCGCACGCTGCGCTACCGACAGTGAAAGGTCCCGGCTTGACTCTCACCGCTGAATCGGACGCCACCACCCGCGGGCGGACCGACATCGCCGGCGAACTGCGCAACGTCGACAAGTGGTACGGAAACCGGCAGGTACTCAACGACGTTTCGGTGCGCGTGAAGAGTGGCGAGATCGTCGCCCTGCTCGGGCGCAGCGGCTCGGGCAAGTCGACGGTCCTGCGGGTGCTCGCCGGGCTGTCGCGCGATCACAGTGGGCAACGCGTGGTGTCCGGCGCGCCGGCGCTGGCGTTCCAGGAGCCGCGCCTTTTTCCGTGGCGCGACGTGCGCACCAACGTCGGCTACGGCCTGACCCGCAGCCGCCTCCCGCGCCAGCAGGTGCGGGAGCGCGCCGAGCGCGCGCTGGCCGACGTCGGGCTGGCCGACCACGCCGGCGCCTGGCCGCTGACCCTGTCCGGCGGTCAGGCGCAACGCGTTTCGCTGGCCCGGGCGCTGGTCGCCGAACCGCGACTGCTGCTGCTCGACGAACCGTTCGGCGCGCTCGACGCGCTGACCCGGTTGACGATGCACACATTGCTACTGGATCTGTGGCGCCGCCACGGGTTCGGGGTGCTGCTGATCACGCACGACGTCGACGAAGCGGTGGCGCTGGCCGATCGCGTGCTGGTGCTCGAGGAAGGCCGTGTCATCCACACGCTGACTGTCGACGATCCGCGCCGCGCGCCCGGTGACCCCGGTCCGCACACTGAGCAGCACCGCGCGGAGTTGCTGGATCGCCTCGGGGTGCGCCTGTGAGCAAGTGGTTTCGCCGCGCTGGCCGCGACGGTCGGATTGCTGTCGGCCGGAAGTGTTTCGCGCACGGCCGGTTGGGGCCCACGCCGCCACTGGGCGCCCGCAGTAGCCCAAAACTATTGGGCCGCAGCGCGATTAAATTCACCGGTGGCCGTTGTGGCGACCCGCAGGTCTGCCAACTGGGTGGACCACCCGATTCAATGAGGCGGCGCCGAAGCCTCGCCCCTCACTCCAAGGATTGAACACGCGTCAGTATGGGCATCCTGGTGCCCGTGAGAACGCTGGAATACGCCCCGGGTCGACTGGCCGATGTCTTCGGCGAACCGGCGCCATCCACGATCCTGCTCTGGCACGGGGCGCAAACCGATGCCCGCGCGGCCGTCGGCCCGCTGGCCGGCATGCTGGCCGGGCGCGCCGCGGTGGTGGTCGCGCCCGACTGGAACTCCCATGCCGACGACGGCGGGCGCGCGGACCTGTTGGCGTCGCTGGAATTCGCCCGCAACCTCGCCACCGACGCCGCGCGCATCCTGCTCGTCGGGTGGTCAATGGGTGGTGCGGCCGCGGCGGGGGTGACGCTGCACGCCGCGCGGCTCGACTTCGCTCCCGCGCACACGGTTTGCCTCGCCGGAGCCTTCATGGTCCCCGATCCGATCTTCGGTGCCTCCCTGCCCGACGTCCTGAACGGCGCCGAAATCGGTTCACCGTTCACGTTGCTGCACGGCGTCGACGACGACGTCGTCCCCGTCGACGCGAGCAGAAACTTCGCCGCCCGCCTGGAGCGGGTGGGCTGGCCGGTGGAATTGGTAGAGCTGGCGGCCGATCACGGCTCGATCGCCGGCGCCGACTACGACGCCCTCGCGGACCGCTACGAACCGGCCAAAGACGGACCGGCGCGGATCGTCGCCCAACAGGTTGCCGACCGGATCGCGGCGATGCTGGGCGGTTGAGCGGTGCGGTCGCGGCCCAGTAGGTGCGGGCGCGCCCCGTTGCGGTACGAATGATGGGTGGCTGAGCCGACCATCCTGCTGCTGTCGACCTCCGATACGGACCTGATCAGCGCCCGTTCCAGCGGGAAAAACTATCGGTGGGCCAACCCGTCTCGGCTGTCCGAATCCGAACTGCCCGACCTGCTGGCCGACGCCGCCGTCGTGGTGGTGCGGATCCTGGGCGGCTACCGCGCCTGGCAGAGCGGCATCGACGCGGTGATCGCCAGCGGGGTGCCCACGGTATTGGTCAGCGGCGAGCAGGCCGCCGACGCCGAGCTGACCAGCCTGTCCACGCTCGCGGCCGGCATCGCGGTGCAGGCGCACATCTATCTAGCCCATGGCGGCGTCGACAACCTGCGCCAGCTGCACGCCTTCCTGTCGGACACGGTGCTGATGACCGGGTTCGGGTTCACCCCGCCGGTCGTGACGCCGACGTGGGGCGAGCTACCGCGGCCGAACGCCGAAGACGTCGACGGCCCGACGATCGCGGTGCTGTATTACCGAGCGCAGCACCTGGCCGGCAACACCGGCTACGTCGAGGCGCTCTGTCGGGCCATCGAGGACGCCGGCGCGCGCCCGATGCCGATCTACTGCGCGTCGCTGCGCACCGCGGAACCCGAACTGCTGCAACGGTTGGGTGCCGCCGACGCCATGGTGGTCACCGTGCTGGCCGCCGGGGGACTGAAGCCGGCCACCGTGTCCGCCGGCGGGGATGACGACAGCTGGAACGTCGAACACCTTGCCAGCCTGGATATCCCGATCCTGCAGGGATTGTGCCTGACCAGCCCGCGCGCCTCGTGGCGCGAGAACGATGACGGCCTGAGCCCGCTCGACGTGGCCAGTCAGGTCGCGGTGCCCGAATTCGACGGCCGCATTATCACGGTGCCGTTCTCCTTCAAGGAAATCGACGAAGACGGGCTGATCTCCTATGTCGCCGACGCGGAACGCTGCGCCCGCGTCGCGGGACTGGCGGTGCGGCACGCACAGCTGCGCCACGTCGCCCCGGCGGATAAGCGGGTCGCCCTGGTGTTCTCGGCCTATCCGACCAAGCACGCCCGGATCGGCAACGCGGTCGGCCTGGACACGCCGGCGAGCGCCGTGGCGCTGCTGCAGGCGATGCGCGAGCACGGCTACCGGGTGGGTGAGCTGCCCGGCGTCGAGGCCAACGACGGCGACGCCCTGATCCACGCGCTGATCGAGCGGGGCGGACAGGACCCCGACTGGCTCACCGAAGGGCAGCTGGCCGGAAATCCGATTCGGATGTCCGCCAAAGACTATCGTGAATGGTTCGCGACCCTGCCCACCGAATTCACCGATGCCGTCACCGAGCACTGGGGCCCGGCGCCCGGGAATCTCTTCGTGGACCGCAGCAACGACCCCGACGGCGAAATCGTGATCGCCGCACTGCAATCGGACAACCTGGTGCTGATGGTGCAGCCGCCCCGCGGTTTCGGGGAGAACCCCGTCGCCATCTACCACGACCCGGACCTGCCGCCCAGCCACCACTACCTGGCCGCCTACCACTGGCTGGACGCCGGCTTCGGCTCGCACGCGGTGGTGCACCTGGGCAAGCACGGCAACCTGGAATGGCTGCCCGGCAAGACGCTGGGTATGTCGGCGGCCTGCGGGCCCGACGCCGCGCTGGGCAACCTGCCGATGATCTACCCCTTCCTGGTCAACGATCCCGGCGAGGGCACCCAAGCCAAACGGCGCGCGCACGCCGTCCTGGTCGACCACCTCATCCCGCCGATGGCGCGCGCCGAATCCTACGGCGACATCGCGCGTTTGGAGCAGTTGCTCGACGAGCACGCCAACGTCGCCGCGCTGGATCCCGGCAAGCTGCCCGCCATCCGCCAGCAGATCTGGACGCTGATGCGGGCCGCGAAGATGGACCACGACCTCGGTCTCACCGAACGTCCCGAGGAAGATTCCTTCGACGACATGCTGCTGCACGTCGATGGCTGGCTGTGCGAGATCAAGGACGTCCAGATCCGCGACGGCCTGCACATCCTGGGCCAAAAGCCCACGGGGGAGGCCGAACTGGACCTGGTGCTGGCGATTTTGCGGGCACGCCAACTGTTCGGTGGCGAGCACACCCTGCCCGGGCTGCGGCAGGTCCTCGGTCTGGCCGAGGACGGCACCGACGACCGGTCCGCGGTCGACCGAACCGAGGCCGTGGCCCGCGAACTCGTTGCCGCGCTACAGGCGGCGGGCTGGGGGGCCGATGCGGTCGAACGGATCACCGACAATGCCGAAGTCGCCGCGGTGCTGCGCTTCGCGGCCACCGAAGTGGTGCCACGGCTGGCCGGCACCGCCGCCGAGATCGAGCAGGTGCTGCGCGCCCTGGACGGCCGGTTCATCCCGGCCGGCCCGTCGGGCTCGCCGCTGCGCGGCCTAGTCAACGTGCTGCCCACCGGCCGCAACTTCTACTCCGTCGACCCCAAAGCGGTGCCGTCCCGGCTGGCCTGGGAAGCCGGTGTGGCGCTGGCCGATTCGCTGCTCGCCCGCTACCGCAACGACCACGGGCGGTGGCCACAGTCGGTCGGGCTGTCGGTCTGGGGCACCTCGGCCATGCGCACCGCCGGTGACGACATCGCCGAAGTCCTTGCCCTACTGGGCGTTCGACCGGTGTGGGACGACGCCTCGCGGCGCGTCGTCGACCTGGCACCGATTCCGCTAGCCGAGCTGGGCCGCCCGCGCATCGACGTGACGGTCCGCATCTCCGGCTTCTTCCGGGACGCCTTCCCGCATGTCGTGACCATGCTCGATGACGCGGTAGGGCTGGTCGCCGACCTCGACGAGCCCGCCGAAGACAACTACGTACGTGCGCACGCCCAAGCCGACCTGGCCCAGCATGGCGATCAACGTCGTTCCACCACAAGGATTTTCGGATCCAAGCCGGGCACCTACGGCGCCGGGTTGCTGCAGCTGATCGACAGCCGCAACTGGCGGGACGACGCCGATTTGGCCGCGGTGTACACCGCGTGGGGCGGCTTCGCCTACGGCCGCGACCTGGATGGCCGCGAGGCCGTCGACGACATGAACCGCCAGTACCGGCGGATCGCGGTGGCCGCCAAGAACACCGACACCCGCGAACACGACATCGCCGACTCCGACGACTACTTCCAGTACCACGGCGGGATGGTGGCCACCGTGCGCGCGCTGACCGGCCAGGAGCCGGCCGCCTACATCGGCGACAACACCCGGCCCGACGCGATCCGCACCCGCACCCTGTCGGAGGAGACCACCCGGGTGTTCCGCGCGCGGGTGGTCAATCCGCGCTGGATGGCGGCGATGCGCCGGCACGGATACAAGGGCGCGTTCGAGATGGCGGCGACCGTGGACTACCTGTTCGGTTATGACGCCACCGCCGGAGTGATGGCCGACTGGATGTACGAACAGCTCACCGAGCGCTACGTGCTGGACCCGGAGAACCGGAAGTTCATGTCGGAGTCCAATCCCTGGGCGCTGCACGGCATGGCCGAGCGGCTGCTCGAGGCGGCCGGGCGCGGCATGTGGGCGGCGCCGCAGCCGGAGACCTTGGATGGGCTGCGGCAGGCGCTGCTGGAAACCGAGGGCGATCTGGAAGGCTGACTTCCGCGTAGGCGCGGCGTAGGTTGACACCGTGACGCCAACTTTCGCCGACCTGGCCAACACGCAGTACATCCTGCTGACCACCTTCACCAAGGACGGCAGGCCCAAGCCGACGCCGATCTGGGCGGCCCTGGACAAGCAGCGCGGCGACCGACTTCTGGTCATCACGCAGGAAAAGTCGTGGAAGGTCAAGCGAATCCGCAACACCCCGCGGGTCACGCTGGCCACCTGCACCATGAACGGTCGCCCCACCAGCGAGGCCGTCGAGGGAACCGCGGCCATCCTGGACAAGTCGGAAACGGCCGCCGTCTACGACGCGATCGGCAAGCGTTACGGCATCGTCGGCAAGGTGTTCAACTTCGTCAGCAAGCTACGCGGCGGCATGGACAACAATGTCGGCCTCGAGCTGAAGGTGGCCTGAAACCACCGCGTCATGGCGACGGTGCTGATCCCGATCCCGGACCGCGACTTCGACCCCACCGAGGTCGCCGTCAGCTGGAAGGTGCTGACCCGAAGCGGCCACCGGGTGGTCTTCGCGACCGAAACCGGCATGCCCGGGGAGGCCGACGACATCATGCTGACGGGGCGTGGACTGGACCTCTGGTCCGCGCTGCCGGTGCTGGGCGCCGTCGCGCTGATCGGGCTGGCGTTGCGCGCCGATAAGGCGGGGCGCGATGCCTATCGGGATATGTTGCGCTGCAATGAGTTTCAGCGCCCCATTGCCTGGTCTCAGGCCACCCTCGACGGTGTCGATGCGCTGGTGTTGCCGGGCGGGCACCGTGCGCGCGGGATGCGCAGCTACATCGACAGCGACATTCTGCACCGGCTCGTCGTGGCGGCGTTCGCCCGCGGACTGGTGGTGGGCGCCATCTGTCACGGTGTGCTGCTGGCCGCGCGCAGCGTCGATCCCGGCACCGGTCGCTCGGTCCTTCACGGGCGCAAGACGACGGCGCTGACGTGGGCAATGGAGCGGTTGGCCTGGCGGCTCACCCGGTTCACCCGGTTCTGGGATCGCAACTATTACCGGACGTATACCGAGGACCCGGGCCAAGCCGACGGCTACATGTCGGTGCAGGCCGAAGTCACACGGGCACTTGAAGATCCGTCCGATTTCCGGGACGTCTCCCGCGGATCGCCGAACTGGCGGCGCAAGACCTCGGGACTGCTGCGCGACACGCCGACCGACTCGCGGGCCGCTTTCGTCGTCGACGACGGGGACTATGTGTCGGCGCGCTGGCCCGGCGACACCCACACGTTCGCCACGGTCTTGTCGCAGAAGCTCACCGCGGCCCGCTGACGGCTACGTCGCGGCGCCCGTGCCCAGATGCTCGCCGAAGAATGCGAACACCCGGCGCCACGCGTCTTCGGTGGCGTCGCGGTCGTAGCCGAATCCCGCGATGCGAAGCAGCGGTTGGCCGGGCAGCTCGTTGGCGAAGCTGTGCCCGGCGCCGGGGTAGGTCTTTACATCGGCGGTGATGTTCTTGGCGGCGATCGCCTTGTTCAGCTTTTCGGGCGCACCCCGCCCCAGCGGATCCCGGCCGCCGAAGCTCGCCACCACCGGGCACGCGCCGTCCAGCGTCTTGTCGAGGTTGCGCGGCAGGGGAGTGCCGTAGAACGGTGCGGAAGCGCCGAAACCCTTGGGAGACATGACAAGAGCAAACTGGCCGCCCATGCAGAAGCCCGCGACACCGACCTGCCCGGAGCACTCCGGCATGGCCTGCAGGTGGTCCCGCGCGGCCAGAATGTCGTCCAGGGCGCGGCCGCGCTGCGTCTGCAGCTCCTTCATGACGCGCGTGATGCAGCGGATGCGGCCACCGCGGGCATACAGGTTCGGGGTGACGGCCAGATATCCGGCCGCGGCGATGCGGTCGTTGATCGACTGCTTGTCTCGCCCGTAGCCGATCGCGTCGTGGATCACCACCACACCCGGCCACGGTCCTTGCCCCGACGGCGTGCTCAGTAACGCATCGATCGGTCCGTCGGGGGTATCGATCTGAATCGTCGTCATAGCGTCATCTAACTGCAATCGCACCGCCGAACACCACGGGAACTTGGGCGCGGTCCGCGGACGTTGGTCTGGCATGGTGTCGCGGCTGCTGTTGATCTACGCCGTCGTCGAACTCGCTGCGATCTTCGAGCTGGTGTCGACGATCGGATGGGGCTGGACCCTGCTGGCGCTTCTGGCGACCGTCATGCTCGGCTGGGGCCTCATCGCCCCGATGGCGGGTTCCCACGTCGTCCGCCGGATCGGGCGACTGCGCTCCGGCCTGGCCGAGCAACGCGCCGCGGCCGGCGACGGCGCGCTGGTCAGCCTGGCCGCGCTGCTCGTTCTCGTCCCCGGACTTGTCAGCACGGCGCTGGGCTTGCTGCTGCTCATCCCGCCCGTCCGGTCGGCCGTCGGCCCCGGGCTGACCGCCCTGGCGGTGCGCAAGCTGCAACGACAAATACCCGGACTCGGTTACGCGGGCGCGTTCCGTCCACAACCTCAATCGGCTCATTCGGCGTCGTATCCCGCCGGGAATTTCGATGGGCGCGGCCGCGGCGACTACATCGACGGCGAGGTCATCGACGTGCGCGACATCGAGGCGCCGGTGCGGCCGCAAGGATTCGACGCGCGCTGACCCGCCGCGGCGGACCACGCCGCCCACCCGCCGACTGACCGTTATGGCCCCGCGACCCGCCGCACGTAGTTTTGGGCTGTGTCCCGCTCCGCCGTGAGTCCCGCGCCGCAGACGCTGCTGGTCAACGGTCGGGTGCACAGCCCGGCCCAACCCGACGCCACCGCGATGGCCGTCCGCGACGGCGTGGTGGCGTGGCTGGGCGGCGACCAGGTCGGCCGCCGCATGTTCCCCGATGCCGTCGTCGAAGACCTCGACGGCGGTTTCGTGGCGCCGGGATTCGTGGACAGCCACATCCATCTCACCGCCACCGGGCTGACGCTCAGCGGGTTGGACCTGCGCGGCGCCGGGTCGCAGGCGGAGTGCCTGCGGATGGTCGCCGACTACGCCACCGCCCATCCCGGCCGACCGGTGTGGGGTCATGGTTGGGACGAAACGTCGTGGCCCGAGAACCGCTCGCCCAGCACCGCCGACCTCGATGCCGCTCTCGGTGGCCGGCCCGCCTACCTGGCCCGCGTGGACGTGCACTCCGCGCTCGCGTCGACGGGCCTGCGGCGGCTGGTCGCCGAACTTCCGGCGTCGACCGGTTACAGCGCCGAGCGGCCGCTGGTCGGCGACGCGCACCATCGGGTGCGCGCCGTGGCGCGGGACCTGCTGACGGCCGACCAACTGGCCGAAGCCCGCGCCGCGGCACTGCGGGCCGCCGCGGCGGCCGGCATCGTCGCGGTGCACGAATGCGCCGGACCCGACATCGGCGGGATCGACGATTGGCTGCAGTTGCGCGCGCTCGACCATGGCGTCGAGATCATCGGTTATTGGGGTGAGCCGGTGAACAGCCCCGCGCAGGCGCACGAGCTGATGGCGGCGACCGGCGCCCACGGGCTGGCCGGCGACCTGTTCGTCGACGGGGCGCTGGGGTCGCGCACCGCCTGGCTGCACGAGCCTTACACGGATGCGCCCGACCGCACCGGAACCTGCTACCTGGACACCGAGGCCGCCGAGGCGCACCTGCGGGCCTGCACGCAGGCCGAAGTCACCGCGGGATTCCATGTCATCGGAGACGCCGCCGTGACCGCCGTGGTGGATGCCCTCGAGCGTGTCGTCGCCGACCTCGGGCCGGTCGCCGTCGCGCGCTGCGGACACCGCCTCGAGCACGTCGAGATGGTCAGCGCCGAGCAGGCCGTCAAGCTCGGCCAATGGGGGGTCATCGCCAGCGTGCAGCCCAATTTCGACGCGCTGTGGGGCGGACCCGACGGCATGTACGCGCGGCGGCTCGGTGCCGAGCGCGGCAGTCGGCTCAACCCCTTTGCGCTGTTAGCATCCCAAGGCGTGCCCCTCGCGCTAGGTTCCGACGCTCCGGTCACGGGCTTCGACCCGTGGCTGAGCGTGCGCGCGGCGATCCATCACCGCACTCCCGGCAGCGGGGTCTCGGCGCGGGCCGCGTTTGCTGCGGCCACCCGCGGGGGCTGGCGGGCGGCCGGGGTCCGCGACGGGAAGACGGGCACGCTGGTGCCGGGCGCGCCCGCCTCCTACGCCATCTGGGACGCCGGGGACCTAGAGGTGCACGCCCCGCGCGACACGGTCCAGCGCTGGTCGACCGACCCGCGTTCCCGGGTGCCCGCGCTGCCCCGATTGGGCCCGGGCGACGCCCTCCCGCGGTGCCGGCGGACGGTGCATCGGGGCGCTGTCATCCATGGTTAGGCACCGGCCGCGCGGCGACGAGCCGGCGGACCAGGCCGATGCGGCCGATCAGGACCTACCCCGGCGGCCGGACACCGACCCCATCAGCGACGAGGCCGAATCGGACCGCGACGACCAGCCCGCCGACGTGCGCCCCGAGCCGGGAGAACACGAGGACGACGATCGTGACGGGGGCCCCGCGGAATCGGAACCGGGCGACGAGCCCGGGCCGTCCGGGCCCACGCTGGCCGAGCGGCTGGGGACGGTGGCGCGCGGCGCGCTGACCGGGCTGGTCGCCGCCGTGATCGCGCGGCTGCCCGCCGCCCAGGCCGCCATGCTGCCCCGCCTGACCCGGCTCAGTTGCGCCATCGCGGGCGGCCTGCTGTTCTGCGCCAGCTTCCCGTCGCTGAACTGGTGGTGGGCGGCCGTGGTGGCCGCCGCATTGCTGGGATGGGTGCTGACGCACCCGGCGACCACGCCGGCGGGCGGCCTGGGTTACTCGTTCCTGTTCGGGCTGGCGTTCTACCTGCCGCTGCTGCCGTGGGTAGGACTGCTGGTCGGGCCCATCCCATGGATCGCGCTGGCCACCGTATCGGCGCTGTTTCCCGCCCTGTTCGGCCTGTGCGCCGTCACCGTGCGCCGGCTGCCCGGTTGGCCCATCTGGTTCGCGCTGATCTGGGCCGCTCAGGAGTGGCTCAAGTCGGCCGTCCCGTTCGGCGGCTTTCCCTGGGGTTCGGTCGCATTCGGTCAGACGCACGGTCCGTTCCTGCCGCTGGTCCAGCTCGGCGGCGTGGCGCTGCTGTCCATGGCGATCATGCTGGTCGGCTTCAGCGCGACGGCCATCGCGCTCGAGATCGTGAAGTGGTGGCACTCCGGTCACCCCGCTGCACGCCCCGCCGGCGGCACCGACGAACCGGGGCACCCCGATCCCGCGCCGCCCGCGGTGGTGGTGCCCGGCGTCTGCATCTGCCTGGTGCTCTTCGCGTCGCTCATCGTCTGGCCACAGGTGCGCCACGCCGGTACCGGGTCGGGCGGCGAGCCGTCGGTCACCGTCGCAGCCGTGCAGGGCAACGTGCCGCGGCTGGGCTTCGAATTCAACGAACAGCGGCGGGCGGTGCTGGACAACCACGTCCGGGAGACCCTGCGGCTGGCCGACGACGTGCGCGCCGGGGCCGCCCCGCAACCGCAATTCGTGATCTGGCCGGAGGACTCGTCGGACATCGACCCGCTAGTCAACGGCGACGCCGCGCTGCAGATATCCCAGGCCGCGGCGGCCATCGGCGCGCCGATCCTGATCGGCAGCGTGCTCGAGGTGCCGGGGCGTCCCCCGCAGGATCCGAACTACACCAACACCATGATCGTGTGGAATCCGGCGACGGGCCCGGCCGATCGCCACGACAAGGAAATCGTGCAGCCGTTCGGCGAGTACCTGCCGATGCCGTGGCTGTTCAAGCACCTGTCCGGCTACGCGGGCCGCGCCGGAAGCTTCGTGCCGCGCCGGGGCCCCGATGTGGTGCACATCGCAGGGGTGCCCCTGGGCGTCGCCACCTGTTGGGAAGTGATCTTCGACCGGGTGCCGCGACAAGCGGTGCTCGGCGGTGCCCAACTGCTGGCCGTACCGGCCAACAACGCCACCTTCAACAAGAGGATGAGCGAGCAGCAGCTGGCATTCGCCAAGGTCCGGGCCGTCGAACACGACCGGTACGTGGTGGTGGCCGGCACCACCGGAATCAGCGCCGTCCTCGCCCCCGACGGCGGCGAGTTGGCGCGCACCGACTTCTTCCAGCCCGCGTATCTGGACATGCAGGTGCGCCTCAAAACCAGGCTGACGCCGGCCACTCGCTGGGGACCGCTGCTGCAATGGGCCATGGTCCTGGCGGCCGGGGCGGTCATTCTGGCCGGGATACGGCAGAATGGATGGTTCCCGCGTTCGACACGTCTGCGGTCCACACGTCGATCGACAGGGGCCGGTGCCACCCCGGGCGACCCCCCGCCCGACGAGCACGACCCGGACACTGCGCCCGACCCCCGGGACCGCACGCCGGCAGACGACGGCGACTGACCACCCTCCGTCCGACCAGGACGGCCGGCTTTTCGAATTCGGGCGACACAGAGGAGCTACATGACCACCGGCCAGCCGGCGCCCCAGGTTCCGGGCAACCGCCCCAGCCAGCGCGTCTTGGTGATCATCCCCACCTACAACGAGCTGGAGAACCTTCCGGTGATCCACCGGCGGCTCAAAGAGGCGTGCCCGCACGTGCACCTGCTCGTGGTGGACGACAGCAGCCCCGACGGCACCGGCCAGCTCGCCGAGGAGCTGGCGGCCGGCGATGCGGGACGCACGCACGTCATGCACCGCACCGCCAAGGACGGCCTGGGCGCGGCGTATTTGGCGGGCTTCGCCTGGGGTTTGAGCCGTGACTACTCGGTGCTGGTCGAGATGGACGCCGACGGCAGCCACGCGCCCGAGCAGCTGCACCGCCTGCTGGACGCCGTCGACGCCGGGGCCGATCTGGCCATCGGCTCGCGCTACGTCGACGGCGGGACGGTACGCAACTGGCCATGGCGGCGCTGGGCGTTGTCCTGGACGGCGAACACCTATGCCCGCCTGGCGCTCGGCATCGGCGTGCACGACATCACCGCCGGCTACCGCGCCTACCGCCGCGAAGTGCTCGAGGCGATCGACCTCGACGGCGTCGACTCCAAGGGCTACTGCTTCCAGATCGATCTGACCTGGCGAACCATCTGCAACGGCTTCACCATCACCGAGGTGCCCATCACCTTCACCGAGCGCGAGCTCGGCGTGTCCAAGATGAGTGGATCGAACATCCGCGAGGCCCTGGTCAAGGTCACCCGCTGGGGTGTGCAGGGCCGGCGGTCGGGGGCCCGGACCAGCAGGGCCGACAACCGCAGCTAGTTCGGCGGCCTGCGGGCCGGCCCCGACTGAATCGGCGGCTCAGCCGCGACGGCGGGTCTTGATGATCTCGAGGCGCTCCTTGAGCAGCTCTTCGAGCTCCTCGACGGAGCGGCGCTCCAGCAACATGTCCCAGTGCGTCCGCGGCGGCTTCACCTTCTTCGGCTCGGGCAGGTCGCCCTCGATCAGGGTGCCTTCCAGGCCGTTGCGGCACAGCCAGGTGCCGGGGATCTCGGCGTCGTCGGCGAAGGGAACCTCGAACTCCTCGCCGTTCTCGGTGCGGTACTTCGCGAGCTGACGCGGAGCCAGGTCGTGGTTACGGTCAGTCTCGTAGCTCACGGCCCCGAGGCGACTGCCTCTCAGTACGCGATCAGCCATGGCTGCTACTCCTTCAGGTCTTCTCGGAGCTCTCCGGCTCCCTTACTGCGTTCAGTGCAAACTCTTCATCTAGCAAACGCTGCGATCATCTGCGCAGTTCCCCGGCCGGAGCCGGCATACGCGACGCGACCTTCCATGATACCGGGATTGCCGGGAAAACCCGACTAAAGTCGGCAGGCGTGAGCCGCCGTACCCGCCCGCAGCCCTGTCGCTGGTGTGGTCGAGACGTCACCGACGCGGGAATGGGCCGTCGTCGCCAATACTGCCGGCAGTCGTGCCGGCAGCGGGCGTACGAGCAACGGGCGTCGCTGAACCGCAACGGCGCGGCGGCCGTCCCCGAGGACGCGGTGGTGCTGTCGGCCGACGAAGCGGCCGACCTGTCGGATCGCGTCTACCAGGTGCGCTGCGCGGCCGAGGACGTCGCCACGGCCGTGGACGAAGGCGCCGGTGCCACCGAGCTGCGCCGGTTATGCGAAACCCTGATCCAAGCCGCCAGGGCCGCCGACGGCTGGCGCCGAGCGGGTGTGTGACCGCGTCGTTGGCACCGGACCGGCCGTGCCTGGCGCCGCACCGGGACATTTCCCGACATGCGCCTGACCACCGGCTATGGCCGGCCGGGTACAGTCGCGCCATGGACGTCGGGCCATGTCTACAACGCACCGCTGTCCAGCGAGCACACCGGGCACCTCGTGTCACATCTTCTTTGCGCGGCGCGGCGCAACTGTCCAGGCCGGTCCTCCCGTAGCAGTCGGGAGCAGCGGACGTTTTGAAATCCTGTCGGAGTTGGCCATACTCACCAGCAACATTCTTGGGTCGGAGAGCGGCACGACGCTGGTCGAACGGGAAACGGCGTCGCCTCGTGCAGCAAATTCCGTGACTCGGCGAGAACCGCATCCGGCGGTGGAAGACGGCCGCACGTCGTCAGGCGAAGGTTAGGCGAGGTTTGTGATGGTTGATCAACTCCAGCATGCGACCGAAGCGCTGCGCAAAGCGCTGGTCCAGGTTGAGCGCCTGAAGCGCACCAACCGTGCGCTGCTGGAGCGGTCCAACGAGCCGATCGCGATCGTCGGTATGTCCTGCCGCTTCCCGGGCGGCGTGGACAGCCCGGAGGCGCTGTGGCAAATGGTCGCCGACGGCCGCGACGTGATCTCGGAGTTTCCCACCGACCGCGGCTGGGACGTGGCGGCCCTGTACGACCCGGACCCCGACGCGCGGCACAAGTGCTACGTGAAAACCGGCGGCTTCGTCGACGGCGTCGCGGACTTCGATCCGGGCTTCTTCGGCATCGCGCCCAGCGAGGCGCTGGCGATGGATCCTCAGCATCGGATGCTGCTCGAACTGTCGTGGGAAGCCTTGGAGCGAGCCGGGATTGACCCCAGCGGGCTGCGCGGCAGCGCCACCGGCGTGTTCGCCGGGCTCATCGTCCAGGGCTACGGCATGCTCGCCGAGGAGATCGAGGGTTACCGGCTGACCGGGATGACCTCCAGTGTCGCCTCGGGGCGGGTGTCCTATGTGCTAGGGCTGGAGGGCCCGGCGGTGTCAGTGGACACGGCGTGTTCGTCGTCGTTGGTGGCGCTGCACATGGCCGTGCAGTCGCTGCGCTCGGGGGAGTGCGACCTGGCCCTGGCCGGCGGTGCGACGGTGAACGCCACGCCGACCGTCTTCGTGGAGTTCAGCCGGCACCGCGGCCTGGCGCCCGACGGGCGGTGCAAGGCCTACGCGGGTGCGGCCGACGGCGTCGGCTGGTCCGAGGGCGGAGCCATGCTGGTGGTGGAGCGCTTGTCGGACGCGCAGCGCCTGGGGCACCCGGTGCTGGCGGTGGTGCGCGGCTCGGCGGTCAACCAGGACGGCGCCTCCAACGGGTTGACCGCGCCCAACGGTCCCTCGCAGCAGCGGGTGGTGCGTGCCGCGCTCGCCAACGCCGGGTTGGCCGCGGCCGACGTCGACGTCGTCGAGGGGCACGGCACCGGAACCACTTTGGGTGACCCGATCGAGGCCCAGGCGCTGCTGGCGACCTATGGGCAGGATCGCAGTGAGCCGCTTTGGCTGGGGTCGATCAAGTCGAACATGGGCCACACGCAGGCCGCCGCCGGGGTGGCCGGCGTCATCAAGATGGTGCAGGCGATGCGCCACGAGACACTGCCCGCGACGTTGCACGTGGACGCTCCCAGCCCGCACGTGGACTGGTCGGCGGGTGCGGTGTCGTTGCTGACCGAGGCACAACCCTGGCGGGCCGAGCGCCCGCGCCGGGCGGGCGTGTCGTCGTTCGGCATCAGCGGCACCAACGCGCACGTCATCGTCGAGGCCGCCCCGGCCGAACCGGTGCGGGAGGCCGGCCCGGCGCGGGCGGTGGTCCCGTGGGCGGTGTCGGCGAAGTCCCCGGCGGCGTTGGCCGCGCAGGCGGCCCGGCTGGCCGAATACGTTCGCGCGCACGATGATCTGGACGTCGCCGACATCGGGTGGTCATTGGCGGGCCGCGCGACGTTCGAGCACCGGGCCGTCGTGGTGGGCGGTGACCGTGACCGGCTGCTCGCCGGGCTGGACGAGCTGGCCAACGACGACCCGACCGGATCGGTCATCCGGGGCACCGCGACACCGGCGGGCAAGACGGTGTTCGTCTTCCCCGGCCAGGGCTCGCAATGGCTGGGCATGGCAATCGAATTGCTGGACACCGCACCGGTATTCGCACAGCAGATCCGGGAGTGTGAAGAGGCCTTCGCCGAATTCGTCGACTGGTCGCTGACCGACGTGCTTCGCGCCGCGCCCGGCGCTGCGAGCCTGGACCGCGTCGACGTTGTGCAGCCGGTGCTCTTCGCGGTGATGGTGTCGCTGGCCGAGCTGTGGAAGT
>NZ_LZLU01000183.1:0-39535 GCF_001673415.1 Mycobacterium sp. 1165196.3
TGGCGTAGGCCGCATCCGCGCACGCCCGGATCAACTCGGCGCGCCGGTTCTGCACGGCTTGGCGCATGATCGGCACCCACTGTTCGGCCGCGACGCCTTCCGGGTTCGGCAGGTGGTTGCGCAGCTGACGGTCGATCAGACCGTTGACCGTGGCGGCGACGGCGTCGGCGGTGAAGGCTTCGGTGCCGATCATGCGCCAAGCCGTGCAGAACCGGCGCGCCGAGTTGATCCGGGCGTGCGCGGATGCGGCCTACGCCATGGCTTTTCAGTGGCACCAGGACTTCGCCAACCGGCTCGAAAAGGTGGTCGGCGCGGCCATCGCGTCGCTGGGGCTGCCCTTTGCGCGTGAAGTGGTCGACCAGCTGCGCCGCCACATCGACGACCAGCTGACCGCCGGGGTTGCGCAGCTGGGCAACATGGGCCCGCCCGACATCGTGGCGATCTCGCCGCAGGTGGATGCCGGACTGAGGTCCCTGCACGGGGTGATGACGAACACCGACCAGGTGGTGGCGGCCGTGGTGGACGGATTCCGCGCGACGGTGCGCCGTCAGCTGTTCGCCGACGCGGCCGCCCGCATCGCCGACGTGATGCGCGTGGTGGGTGTGGAACTGCTGGTGCCGCTGCGGGATCGGCTCAGCGAGGCCATGATTCAGCTGGAGATCGCCCGCTCGGAGCCGCCCACCGACGTCGGGCTGGCCCGCCTGGCCACCGATCAGTACGCGGCCTGGCCGGCGGACGCCGACGAGCTGGTGCCCAGCCGGTTCGCCGAAGCGAACAATGAAGTGCTGCTGATCAATTCGACCGCCTTCAAGGGACGCTACGAGGCCGATCTGCCCAAGGCGGTGGCCGGCGCCAACGCGATGATCCCGCTGCAGTCGGCCATCGAGGAGGCGACCGCGCGGGTGATCCTGGGCGAGTGGCAGACCACCGGCGGTGTGGCCGCACCCGGTGGGTTGATTGAGCGCACCGCCACCTGGGTCACCCGCGCGCTGGGCACCGACCCCGAGACCGGCCGCGCCCGGGTGCCCTCGATCGCGCAGTTCGACATCCATACCCGCCCAGTCGAATTGCTGCGCCGGGCCCGGCTGTACGTCGAGCGGCCCGGGGAGTCGTTCGCGGAATTCTGCAAGGTGTCGCTGCGCGACTACGTGCAGGGCGCGGGCGCCTCGGAGTCCGAACTGGTGGCGCGCCGCCGCGACATCGCCACCAAATTCGCCGAGGCGCTGTCGCTGGCGCGACCGCTGGCCAGCGTCAACGACCAGGCCCTGCAGCGGGTGCACCCCGGTCAGCAGACCGAGTACCGCTACAAGTTCTCCGAGATTCCCTTCGCCGGTCAACCCGTCGACCGGGAACTGTTCGAGGTCATCCGCAACAATCCGCGCATCGACCAGGCGACGAAGGACAACTACGGGCGTTCGCTGTCCGACGAGGACAGCGTGACCCGCATCGACATCTTCGGCTCGTATCCGAACTATTCGCCGCTGGCGTTCGACTCGGTGCTCAAGCCCGCCGCCCAGCAGTGGGCGCAGACCGCGGGGCCCGGGCGGGGCGCCTTCTGGAAATACCGTCGCTCCCGGCCGCTTTCGGCGTCCCTGCCGATGACCGATGAGCAGCGGCGCACCATGACCGGCGGCTGGTTCGTCGGTCAGCTGCTGGGCCGCATCCAGATCCCGGCGTCGCCGTTCACCGAGCCGGTGCGGATCTACGACGCCGACAGCGGGCAGTGGCTGAACTTCCCGAACCCGCTGCTGACGCCGCCGTCGGCGTTCCATGCCCCCTACGACTGGTTGCCCGCGGTGCTGGAATCGATCCTGCTGGCGATCGCGCAATCGCACGAGCCGCCGGTGATGCGATCGCTGCGGCCCTACAGCGTGCTGCGCGAGCTCTACGACGCGCATTCGCAAGACCCCGCGAGCGGCATCGTCGCGCTGTCCGCCCAGGGGCTGCTGCGTGAATTCCTGCAAGGGATCTCGAGCACAACCGGCGTGCAGTCCCGGGTGCCCGGGATCGCCGAGGCCCAGACCGCCGACGCACGCGCCGCGGCGGCGATCGAGTGGCTGACCACCATCCGCGACGTTGCGGCGCAGTATCTTCCGGCGGACATGGCCGGGGCCACCCCCGGCGGGGCGTTCACCACGGTGCCGACGCGCACCACGGCGTCGAACACGCCGATGTTCCGCGACCTGGCGCCCGACGTCTACGCGGCGACCGGTGCGCTGATCAACCTGATCCAGCACGAGGCCGAGGCGCTGGCGGCCGGCGCGGCGGCGGGCGGTCCGGTGCTCGACGGCGGTGCGCCCGTGGTGATTCCCGAAGGCGGGACGTTCTGACCATGGTGGTATCCAGTGACAACGCCCTCACGGTGATCGTCTCGCCTCACCTGCATACCGACGAGCTGCTCGGTGTCCTGTGCGATTACTCCGCCGCGGGACTGCTGGGCGTCTTCGTCTGGGTGGATGCCGGCGACGCGCGCGGGCCCGCCACCACGGCGACGATGGTCCGCGACGGGCGGTCGGAAACCGTTGTGCTGCAGCAGGTATTGACCGCCAAGCCCTACGATCGGGTCCGGGTGGCGGTGTTGGTTCCGCTCGAAGCTCCGGCGGATCAGCGGGCGCCCCTGGCCGCCGAGCAGTTCGTCGAACAGGTGGTGCGCAGTACCGCCAGGGGAGCGAGGATGACCCTGCTGCGGATGTTGCTCACCAGTGGGCGGGCCGGAGCCAGTCAGCTCAGCGCGTCGGTGGTCGTGGAGGGCTGGCACAACCTGCTGATCGCACCGGAGGATTCGCCGGCGCCCGGGCTGGGTGCGGTGCCGTGGGGACACCTGGCCGAACCGCTGGATCTGGCCCAGCGTGCCGCGCCGGTGGTCGCCGCGGTGGCCGGATTGTGGGCCGACGTGCAGCAGACCCCCTTCGACAGTGTGGAGATCCTGCCGGGCCAGACGTTGCGTGCGGTGCGCGCGTTCTACCGCAGCCTAGACACCGCCGACGTGGAACGTCGGCTGCGCGCGCGACTGTTCGATCCGGCCGGACGGCTGCCGCTGCCGCACGGCGGCCAGGTGCCCGTGCTCTACGTCGAGGACGTTTCGGCGGCCACCCAGACGATGGCCCGCGCGCTGTGGACCAAACACCGCGACGTGCTCCGCGGCCCACGGATGGGCGCCGACGACGTTGCCACGCAGGCCATTTCGATCTGGGCGGCGCTCAAGATGTTCCTGCGTTTCATGGGCGGGGCCCTGCGTAACGCCCCGTCGGCGTGGCTGTCGGCGGTCAAGGGGTCGGTATCGGCGGTGTTGGCCTCGACGGTGCAGGGCACCGTGTTCGGCGGCCGCGAATCCGCGTTCTCGGTGGTCACCAGCAGTCAGCTCGCCGACTGGCAGGACCTCGGCCGCAGCGCCGACACGCTCAACGCGGCGATCGGCGGATCCGCGGCCAACGCGCAACTGGCGCACCAGGATCTCAGCCCGCTGTGGATCGACTTCGTCAACGGCGCGCTGACCCTTGCCGACGGCGGGCGCCGCGCCAAGGGGCTCGACCCGATCCAGGTGGGCGCGGGCGTCGGTGTGCTGGCCAACGCCGCCGACGTCGTACCCAGTCGCGCGGATCGGTTCACGGCCATCCCGACATCGCTGGCCGCGGTGATCGGCGTCACCGACCTGGAGCCGGCCGACGTGCTCGGCGCCGCCGATCTGCGCCAGCGGCTGCAACGCGCCTACTCCGATCCCGCCGCGGGCGTGGAGGCCCGCGGGGCGTCGACCGAGCTGGAGCGCTGGCAGCAGCACGCGTCGAAAAGCTATGCCTGGCAGGCGGGATCGATCCTGGCCGACTTCCTCGGGCGGGCCCGCACCGAGGTGGCGCAGATCGCCGAACAGATCCAGCGGGCGGCCAGCGAGATCTCGATCGACGAGAAGGTGCGCGCCCGCCAACAGGCCATCGGCACCATCCTGGCCACGCTGACCTGGGCGACGCTGGGAGTGCTGGTCGTCCTGGTCGGAGTCGCGGTCGCCGGGTTCACCGGCTGGAAGTACACGTTGATCACCTGCGGCATACTGCTCGGCCTCTACATCGCGGTGTCGCTGACGCTGTTCCTGTTCGCCCAGCGCGACATGTTCACCTTGATGAATCTGCGGAAATCGCAACAGAATCAACTCGAGATGATGCAGGCGAATCTGCAGACCGCCCTGCAGGATGTCAGCCGCCTGTCCACCGCCTACGGCCAATACCTGTCCTGGTGTCGCGTGCTGGGGCCGGTGCTGCGCGCGCCCTTCGGGCCCGCTCCGGCGGGGCGCTCGGCCGCACCACTGATTTCCGACGGCCTACCACGCTGCGCACAGGTCGGGGTCGCCGATCCCGGCGCGGAGCGTGCCGACGACGCGGCACACGCCATCCAGCGCCGCCTCTACGCGCTCGGCTGGCTGACCAAGCCGTGGCAGGAGATGGTCACCCAGGCGGCGGGCCGACTGCGCGAGGACCCCGAAATGCTCTATCGCATGCCGGGTTTCCGGACGTCCTCGGGTCTGGATCAGTGGTCGGCGGCGGTGGCTTCCGGGCAGGTGCATTCCACCGGCGCCGACGCCCTGTGGCAGCGTGTCGAGCAGATGTTCGCCGAGGATGACCGGGTGGGCACGGCGCTCACCGGTGCGGTGTTGGCGCCCGCGATGGGCCAGCACGTGGGCTCCGAGCAGTTCGCGGCCGGGGTGGTCGACCACCGGCCGGGACAAGCCGCCCCCTTCGATGGCTCGGTGTTCACCGACGCGGCGATGACCGCGGGCCGCTGCGCGGTAGCCATCGATACCGCCACAATCGCCCGGCCCGGCCTGGGTTTCCGGGCGACGGTGGTGCAGGCCAGCGACGGCCTGGCGCCCTATGACTTCACCCTGTTCGAGGTGCCGCTGGCGGCCGCGTCGGGATTCGAAACGGAGAAGACCGCGGTGATCACGCACACCGAGCACCGCGACGCACCGCCCGGCGGGGATTTGGTGTTCTAGCATGCCCGATCCACAGCACTCCGGCGACGCCGACGACCCCCGTCTGAACGCCCTGATCGCGTGGCGCCAACGCCTCATCGACTCCGGGGCGGTGTCCAAGGCGGGGTTCAAGGAAACCCACCTGCGGCTGATACTGCGTTCCGGACGCACTGACGTGGAACAGATTCGGGCGATGCTGCCCGGATCGGTCGCCGACTATGCCGAGGAGCTGGCGGCCGTGCTGGCCGAGGTGGACTCGGAAGCATCGCCGGGCCGCCATCACCGCCCGGGAAGCCTGTCCGCGGTGGAACCCGACGGTGCAACGACCGGCGCCGCGACACTGGCCGACGGCGGGGCGGGTGACCAACCACCGCTGAGCCCAAGCGATTTCGCCGCCTACACCTTCGGCGAACAGACCGGCCCACTGGCCGCGGTCACCGTCAGACCATCCCGCGACGACGCCGACGGCCGCGAGCTGGCCTGGACGCCGTACCTGGCGGGCGGCGAGGCCGTGGTGATCTACCGGCTGGTCGCTCAGGAGGACAACGCGCCGTATTCTCCGGATCGGGCCCGGCTGGTGGCGGCCACCACCGCGACCACCGCGGCCGACCCGCTGCCCTCGGCCGCGGCGGTGCGCTACTACCAGGTCTGGGCGAACGTCGGTGCGACCCGCGCGGAAGCGCTTGCGGCGCAACCCATCAAGCACGCCGAGGGTGTCGCGGTCAGCCCGGTGCGCGATTGCGTCGTTCGACAGGACAACGGCAAGGTCATCGGCAGCTGGACAGTGCCGTCGGCGGTGAGCGCCGTATTTGTGTCCCGGTTGCCGGTCGAGGAAGCCGGTCGTGAGGGTCCCCAGCATCGGATCCTGCTCGACCGTGACAATCGGGCGGGATTCGTCGACTCCGACCCGGCTCCCGGCCGCCATTACCTGTACCGGATTCGGGCGGCCGTCCCGGTCAACGGCGTGCTGCGGCTGGCGGCGGCGGTGGAGGCCGACGTCGAAATCGCCGCCGTCCTGACACCGGTCACCGACCTGATGGTGACGTCGGCACCGGGGTCGGCCGAGGGCTTCGAACTTACCTGGAAGCCGCCGGCCGCGGGTGAAGTGGTGATCTATCGCAGCCAGACCGGTCCGGCGGCCGGGGCCGAGGCCAACGACTTGCCCGAGGCGGCGCTCGAGCAGATCGGGCTGACCCCGGATTTGCGCTTGACACAACCGATTAGCGAGCAGCCAGGCCCCGATGGACGGCCGCGGTCGATGATGTCGGGGGTGTCCTGGCCGACGGACTGGAGTCGCGCCTACTTCACCCCGGTCACCGTGCTGGCGGGACGTGCGTTGCTGGGCAAGACCTTCTGCTCGGTACGCACCGGAGCCATCCGCGACGTCGAACTGGCCGAGTACTGCAACAAGCAGGTCCTGACATTCGACTGGCCGCAAGGCGCCGCCGTCGTCGTGGTGTACCTGGCGCCCAAGGGCTACGACCCGCGCAACGGGCTGACCGGCACGTCCTACGAAATCACCGTCGAGCAATACGAAAAGTACGGCGGCCTGCAACTGCCCAACGGCAAGCTCCCGGTGAGCGGGTGTTCCCTGCATCTGGCGCCGGTGGCCTTCTCCGCCGGCCGCCGCGCCATCGGGCCCGTCCGCAGCATCGAGTACGCCGGCCTGCTGCGGCTGCAATACGCGGTGCAGTTGAGCCGCGACCCGGCGGGGCAACCGTCGCACGCCACCATCTATATGCGGTCCGAATACGACGTGCCCGGGTCGCCGGCGTTCGTGCTGATCAACCACCCGGATCGAATTCCGTTGTCGCCCACCGATGGCGAGGCGCTCGATGCCGCACCGCTGGACGCGCAGGGTGGCTTGGCGGCCACGCCGTCCAAGGAACTGCGGTGGTCGGCGTTGACCACCGCGGGAACCGCCGAGCCGTGGGCCGTCGATCTGCGGGGCCGGCGCGGATGGATCAGGTTGTTCGTCAACACGCCCTCGGCGGCGCGGCTGCGCACCATCGCGCTCCTGGACCCGCCCGTGCACAGCCTCCGCCTCAGCGTGGGCGCACCATGACGCCGCGCTACGGCCAACTCGCCTACACGAGCTTCGACCAGCCGGGAGGCGCGGGGGGCTGGCAGGTCAAGCAGACCGTCGGGGAGCTGTCGGCGGAGGAAACCCAGCGCTTGGCGTCGGGTGTGCGCACCGCCTTTCGGCCGGTGACGCCGCTGCCCGACTATCCCACTCCGGAACAGCTGGACGCGGCGCCGCGGCGCCTCGAGTACCGCCGATGGGCCAGCGATGCGGCGGGCTACTGGCACACCGTCGCCGCGGGTGCAGATAGCACCGGGCGGCCGGGCAACGTGTTCGCGCACGTATTGCTGGACAGGGCACCGGATTCGGCGCCGCGGCTGCGACCAATCCAGCGGTGGGGCTCGCCGGCGTGGTTACGTCCGTTCGGTGCGGCGGCCGTCGCTCGGGCCACCTTGCCCGGTGATCCGCCGGGCGCGGCGCAAGTCGTCACCCGAGAAACCGCGATCGCGTTCGCCCTGGACACCAGCACCTGGCGGGTGGGCACCCTGCTCGGATTGCTGGACGCGGTGGCGGCCGCGCTCGACGGGGGCGCACCCGTGGTGTTGGGCGCGGTCTCCGTTGACTCGGCCGCGCAGTGGATCGGCCTGGTGAGTTTCCTCATGTCGCCGGGAACCGCGGCCACCCTGAACTTCAGCACCTTCGATCGCGCCGACCAGCTCGGTCCGGCGCAGCACGCCATCGCGCACCTGGCCGCGGTGCCCATCGCTGACTTGGACACGGTCCCAACCGGTTTCGTGGTCATCGACGAGACCGCGACGCTATCGCTCGGGGAGCTGGGTGGCGATCCGCATCGGACCGCTGCCGGCCAGGCGATCGAGGTCACCGCCTGGTCGGTGATGGCACAGGAAGTGCTGCTCGACCCGCAGTCAGCCCTCGCGGTGCTCGATGAACTCGACCACCGCGCCGCACAAACCCAGGATCGAGACCTGCACCCGGCCTGGCCCCTGGCCGTCACGATCGCCGCCGACGAGGATTTCTCCGCCGCCCATCCCGAAGCGAACGCGATCATCACCGCGCACTCGCCGGCGGGCATCGCCCCCGGATCACCGACCGAACGCCTTGTCGACGAGGCGCTTTCGGCGCTCGTCGGCCAGACTACATCCGATGCCTGGAAGGCAGTCGAAGAGCACCTACCTGGCTTTGCCGGCGAGCACGCCACGCTGACCTACCTGTGCCGGGCGATCGACGACGCCACCTGGCTGGATCAACTGGGTCCGATTCCGTTGGGCCGCAACACCTATCACGGCCGTCCGGTTCCGGAGCCGCTGACGGCCGCCCTCGGGCCGGCTTTGCAGCGGACCGGCGCCACCGGTGACCCGCAACGACTGCTCAAGCTGGTCGATCTGCTGCTGCGGGCGGGCGTCGCCGACGACCGCCTGACGCAGGCCCTCACCGATCGGGTCGCGGCCCAGCTGGCCGACCCGCACGCGGGGCCCACGCTGGCCCGACGGCTGACGCATCGGCTTGGCCCGGAAACCCGGCTCGCCGCGGCCGCCGCGACGCTGCGTCTGAATTGGGAAGGCGCGTCGGCGATCAGCGACACCGTGCTGGACTGGTTCGCCGACGGATCCAGCATGCCCACGCCGGGCGAGCTGCTGGCCGCGCAGCCGTGGGATGCGACGTGGACCCGCGCGGCGGTGTGCGGCATGCGCGCCGAGCGCCATCCGAGTGACGCGGACAGCTTCGCCGAGCTGTGGTGGTTCGCGGCGAACGGATCCCCATACCGCGACGAGCTGGCGGCCCGTCACGTGTGGGATCCGGCGCAATTGCTGGCGGCGGGCGGAGCCGCGTTGAGCACCGCGGCGCTGTTGCCGACGCTGCTGGGGGCACCGGACAGTGAGTCGTTGCTGCGGCTGGCCGACGAGATCACCGCCGCCAACAACGATGACCTCGCGGTGGCAAGTGCCGCGCTGCGCGCGGTGAGCCCGGCGTCCTGGGTGCAGCGCGGCTACATCAGCACCCATCAGCGGGCGTACTGCGGGCTGTGGGATACGGCGTTGGGTGAGATCGGCCCTGGGCGGGTGCACGCCGACTGCGCTGCGCGGGTGACGGTGCTGGCGGCCCTGGGCGTGATCGCCGGACAGCCACGCCCCGTGCTCGCGGCTCAACTGGCCGCCGATCGCGCGGTGGCCGGGGCCGCCGCCGAGCAACTGGTCGCCCTCGCCGATGCCGAAATCGTCACGGCCACAGAGGTGTTGGCGGCCAGCCTGTTGCGCACCGACGCCGCCGAACCGGCGGATGCCGTCGATGCTGTGCTGGCCTCGGCCGCCGCCGCACTGACCTTAGGCCGGCAGTTCAGCGAAGACAACCAGGAGGCGGTGCTCGCGACGATGATGCGGATGGCCGGCAGCAACGAGGCAGCGCCGCCGCGGCGATACCGGAAGCTGCTGAGCGCCATGCTGGCCCGCCGCTCCGACGGGCAAGCGCCGCTGGCTACCCCGCCGGCTCCGATGTGGAGGAACCCCTGATGCCGATCTACGCCCTGACCGCACGTAATCAGCGCGCCCACATACCCGTCGGGCCGCTGTCGGTCTCGATCAGCGGTGCGGTACACGACGCCGCCCTCGACATACAGGGCGCGCCGGGTCAGGCCGTGGTGCGCTCCAGCCCCCAGCATGTCGTCCTGCCGTCGCTGACCGGTCCCGTCACCATCGCCGTGCGCCCCGCCTTCACAACACAATTCGGCGCCGGCACGGTCGTGCATCTCGCGATCGCCCACGATGTGCCCGACGATGCCGACCCCGTCCAGGTGCTGTTCGACCCGGTGGACGTCAGCGGCGACACCGCGGTGGTGTTCGCCGAACTGCGCCCGGCCGGCCACCACATCGAGGTCTCCGTGACCGCCGCGGCCGACACGGCGCTGAGCCCGCTGGCGGCCGCGGCCCGCACCTCGGCACGGCGTCTCATCGGCCGGGACCGCAAGCAGGCCCACGCCGAACTCGTTGTCGCACTGAACGGTTCGGCGTCGATGCGCCCCTGGTTCGCCGATGGCAGCGCGGCGGCGGCCACCGACGTGGCGGTGGGGGTAGCCGACGCCCTCGGAATCCGCGACGTGGCCGCGGTGCTCGTCGGAGCCGACGTCACCAAGATCGCTGCGGAAAACGACGCCGCCGGGCCGGGTGCGGGGCTCGCCGAAGCGGTGCGCAAGCTACAGCCGCGATGGTCGGCGGGCGCGCGCTGGTCGCGGCTGCGCACCGACATCGCCACCGTGGCCTGTTCGGACTTCCCGGTCAGCGGCGTGCAGCGCGGCTTCGCGTTGATCACCCTGTCCGATGACCGCCGGGTCGCCGGACCGCGGCTGCCGGCGCCGCGCTCGGGGCAAGACGCGGCCGCGGAACTGCTCGCGCATCCGCAGGTGCTCGATGACATCACCGCCGGGCTTGTTCGGGCCCTCACATGACCGCGCCCGCAATCCCGGCGATTTTGACCAAATGCCCACGGTGCTTTGCGCTTTTGGATCCCGACCACCACTTGTGGACACTGGCGCCCACCAGTGGTGCACCCCGCTATCACGACGAGGTCGGCTCGGCGTTCCTGGGAGCGAAGGCCGACATCGGGCCGATGTTCCGGTGGGATCGTCCGCCCGGGTACAACGGCCCGCCGCCGCCGAACATCGCCGCCCAGGCGCTGCGCGGTCCCGTCCTCGAGATCTGCCCGGTGTGCCACTTCACGCTGCCCGATCGATGGCGCGAAGGCCAGGCGTACTGCATTGCGATGGCGGGGGCCCGCGCGACCGGCAAGAGCCTCTACGTCGCCGTGCTGGTTCGCCAACTGCAGCTGTTGTGCGAACACCTCGGATTCGCGATGGCGCCCGCGACGCGCTCGACGGCCGTCGCCTACACAACCCATTACGAGACACCGCTGTTCGTGCAGCGCGGCCTGATCCCGCCGACACCGACGATAATGACCCAGACGTCCACGCAGCGTGAGCCACTGATTTTCAGCCTGGGCACCTGGCACGGGGTGCAGCGTTATCTGGTGCTGCGCGACGTCGCCGGCGAGGACATGGAGTCCGGAAACCTGCATTCGCCGCCGTTTCGGTTCTTCAGCAATGCCGAGGCCGTGTTCTTCATGTTCGATCCGCTTCGGGTGCAATCGATTCGGGATCAGCTCCAAGACCTGCTGCCCCCGCAGATGGTGAGCGGGGGAGACCCGGGCGGCGTGCTCAACAACGTGATGATGGCCATCGGATCCGGCGAACCACGGCTGGCGGTCATCTTGTCGAAGTTCGACGCGCTGCGGGCGCTGCGCGACGTCGATGGCTCCGAGTGGAGCATGGTGATGTCCAACGCGGGCGCCGCGTATCTGCGTGATCCCTCGGATTCGGTGCTCTATGACGACAACGACGGTCAATTGCTGCACGAAGAGGTGCGTAGCCTGCTGACGCGGCTCAACGCCGGATCCATCATCGCCGGCGTCGAAAACCCATCCACCCCAAGGCGGCTGAGGCACCGCTTCTTCGTCGTCTCGGCCCTCGGCCAGCCACCGAGCGGGCAGCGACTGCACGCCCGGGGCATCGCGCCGTTCCGGTGCGTCGACCCGGTCCGTTGGGTCACCTCGAGTTTCGGCGTGCTCTAGGTTTCGGCGCGGCGAACATGACCACCCCACCTCAGAACCCATTCGAGCACAATCCGTTTGGCGCTACGCCGTTCGGAAGTGTCCCGTCCGGGCCTCCGGTGTATGCGGCGCCGGTGCCACCTCCGGACCGCCCGCCGGTCAACGCGTTGGCGACGTTGTCGGTGGTGTTCGCGTTCGTGTTCGCCCCCGTCGGGGCGGTGCTGGGGCACCTGGGGCTTCGGCAGATCCGGCGCACCGGTCAGCGCGGCCGGGACCGTGCGTTGGTGGGGACGGTGCTGTCGTACGTGGTGATCGCCGTCGTGGCGGCCGTTTTGGTGGTGTGGCTCACCCGGCCCGACAGCCCTGCCGCCCGCACCGCCGCACCCACCACGGCTTCCCCGCCCGCTGGCCCCGCGGTCACGCCGTCCGATCTGGCACGGCTGGTGCCCACTCTCGCCGACGCCAAAGCCATCACCGGTGACGACAAGCTGATACAGGCGGTGATCCTGCGCCGGCCCGAAGATCTCGCGGCCGGCGGACAAACCACCGACCGTCCGGAATGCCGCGGCGCTCTATATGCCGGCGTGCCGGACCTGTACAACGTCGGAGCCCTCGTCAACTACTACATGCCGGTCTTCGCCGACCGGGATGACCCAGCCAACACGAGGTCGATTGACGCTGCCATCGCGGCGTTTCCGGATTCGGCCGCGGCGCAAGCGCAACTGGCGAAGATGTCGTCGGCGTGGCGCCAGTGCGGCGGCCTGCCGGTGAAGATCACGTTCCTCAATAAGAGCACCGTGGCGTTCTCGCTCAACGAGCCGATCGATGCCGGCAACGGCATCACCACCATCGAAGCCGCGGCGCGCGATGACCTGTCGGTGCATGCGATCGCCGCGAAGGCCAACGTCGTGATCGATCTGCTGGTGTCCTACACCGGCAACGACGTGGACCGTGCCCGCCAGACCGCCACGGCCGTCGCCAACCAGATCCTCGACAAGATTCCGGGCTGAACCATGACCAACCCCTGGCAGGGCAACCCATTTGGGCCCAGTCCATTCGGCGGTTCGTTGCCGACGCAAGGTCAGCCACCGCCGCTGCCGCCGTCCGCACCGCGTGACGAGGCGAATGTCCTGGCGACGTTGTCGGTGGTGTTCGCGTTCGTATTCGCACCCCTCGGCGCGATTCTGGGGCACGTAGGACTTTCACAGATCCGGCGCACCGGCCAGCGCGGTCGCGATCGTGCCCTGGTAGGGGTCACGCTCTCGTACGTCTTCATCGCGGTGGCGGTCGTCGCATTGGCCGTCGGGTTGACTCAGGCCGGCAGTCCACCGACGCACCGTGCCGGACCAAGCACGACGACCGCTCCCAGCGCGACGACGACGGCGACCACCACGACGCCGCCCCCACCGCCTACCGTCGCGCCCGCAAATCTGGACGGATTGCTGCCCAGCCTCGACGACGTCAGGAACATCACCGGAGATCCGAATCTCAAGGGCGAGGACCCGGTCCACCAACTCACCCCGCTCAGTCCCAAAGATGGGGCGTATGACCGGCCCGAATGTGCGGCCACGATCGCCATCGGCATCCCGGACGCCTACACGGTGACCCCGCTGGGTGTCGCCATGTCGGGATTTTTCGACCTCCAGAGTGCGGGCGGCCCAAGGGGATCCGTGCAATCCGTGGCTGCCATGCAGGATCCGGCTACGGCGCAAAAGCAATTGGGTGATCTGCGTTTGGTATGGCAGCGATGCGGCGGCTCGACCGTGAAATTGACCTATGCCGACAGT
Organism: Mycobacterium sp. 1165196.3; assembly: GCF_001673415.1. Taxonomy (NCBI): domain Bacteria; kingdom Bacillati; phylum Actinomycetota; class Actinomycetes; order Mycobacteriales; family Mycobacteriaceae; genus Mycobacterium; species Mycobacterium sp. 1165196.3. The sequence continues at coordinate 13,391 of NZ_LZLU01000183.1, forward strand.
GGTCGAGTCGTGTCGTTTTCGGTCGGTGTGCCTGCGGATTCCGGCGGGGGCATTACCACCATCGATGCCCATGCTCAGGGACAGCCGGTGCGTTTTGCGTTGGCCATGGCCGTCAAGAACACTGTGTTCATCGAGGTGCGGGCGAGCGCCGCCGCCGTCGATCGCGCGCACCAGGCGGCAGTGGACGTTGTCAACTACACACTCGGCAAAATCCCGGGCTGACAGGACCCATCGATGAACCAACCGCAGAATCCATTCGGCCCTAATGCCTTCGGCCAAACCCCGTACGGTGGTGTCCCATACGGGGGAATGCCGCCGGGGCCGCCCATCTACACTGCGCCGCCACCGGAGCGGCGGCGCGCCAACGCCTTCGCGACGTTATCGGTCGTGTTCGCGTTCGTTTTCGCGCCCGCCGGAGCGGTCCTGGGCCACCTGGGCCTGGCGCAGATACGCCGTTCCGGTGAACGCGGGCGTGATCGCGCGATCGTCGGCTTGATGCTGTCGTATGCGGTCATCACGCTGACGGTGGTGGGCGTGGTGGCGTGGGCGACCCAGTCCGACGACGGCTCATCTCGGACGGCGTCAGGCACCAGCGCGCCAGCCTCGACCGGTGCAGGCTCGTCCCCGCCGTCGTCCATGGTCACCCCGACGGGCCTGCCCGCGCTGCTGCCGACGATCGACGACGTCAAACGGTTCGTCGGGGACCCCAACCTCGTTGCCTTGCCACCGACGTTCAGGCCAGGCCCGGATTCCGACAGCGCGTCGGTGGATCGCCCCGAGTGCTGGCCGGTCATGGGGGGCGGCGCTCCGAACTCCGACACGCAGGCCCTCGTGGGTTACTACGGGTTGGTGCTGGTCGACGACCACGACATACCCGCACTCAAGGAAGCGGGGCAGGCGCTCATGTCCTTCCGGGACCCGCCGGCCGCGCAACGGCAGCTGGCGAATCTGGTGTCGATATGGCGCAAATGTGGCGGGTCGACGATGAACATCCTTCCGCCTCCGGGCAAGCAGGCGGCGCCGGTCGCGGTCTCGATGGGTGTTCCCTCCGACGCCGGAAACGGCATCACCGCCATGGTTTTGACCACCCAGGGCCCGGTGCTGCGGTCGCGCAACGACCGAGCGATTGCCGCCAAAAACAATGTGGTCGTTGACATCAATGTCGTACTGGTGGACACCGACCGCGGCCAGCAGGCCGCACTCGACATCGCCAACTTCATCCTCAACAAGATTCCAAGCTGAACACATGACGAATCCTTTTGGCGCCAGCCCATTTCAACCGAACCCGTTCGGAGGTCCGCCAGGTCCGCAACACCCGCCGCGACCGCCGGTCCCACCGGCGCGCGACGAGGCGAACGTGTTGGCGACGCTCTCGGTGGTGTTCGCGTTCGTCTTCGCCCCGGCCGGTCTCATCCTGGGCCACTTGGCATTAGCGCAGATTCGCCACAGCGCACAGCGTGGTCGCGACCGCGCCTTGGTCGGGGTGACGTTGTCGTATGTGTTCATCACCGCATTGGTGGTTGCGTTGATCGTCGGGGCGGTCATGCCTGACGCGAGGTCAATCCAAGCCGCGCCACCAACCACCACCACGAAGCCACCGCCGCCCACCGTCGCGCCGGCCGATCTCGACGGGCTGCTGCCGACTCTCGACGACGCCAAAAGGTTCACGGGCGACCCGACATTGACGGTCTATACGACATACCATCGGCCCACGCTCGACCCGCAGGCGACTACGATCGACCGACCGGAGTGTTTCGGGGCGTTTCGTTCCGGCGAGCCCTCGGTCTACGACCTGTCACTCATCAGCGGCTATTCCGAGTCCAACTTCCTCGACACCAACGAACCCCTCAATCAATGGAGCGTAGGGGAAGGGGTCGCGGCGTATCGCGACGCCGCGGCGGCGCAGACACAGCTCGCCAACCTGCGATCCATCTGGCAGCGATGCGGGGGCTTAACGGTCAATGAGACACGCAGTAGCGGCAAGGCATACCCGGCCTCCATGACGTTGCCCGCCGATGCGGGCAACGGCATCACGACCATGGACAACGTGTCAGACACCCCGATTCGCGTCTTCGGTGTCCGCGCGATCGCCGCTAAAACCAACGTGGTCATCGACGTAGGGGTGTGGGCCACCAGCAATACCGACCGCAGCCGGCAAACTGCCCTCGCGGTCACCAACTTCATCCTCAACAAAATCCCGGGTTAGCCGCATGTCAAATCCCTTTGGCGCCAGCCCCTTTCACCCGAACCCGTTCGGTGCCGCACCGCCCGGCCCGCAACACCAGCCGCCACCGCCGGGCCCGCCGCGTGCTGAGGTCAATGTGTTGGCGACGTTGTCGGTGGTGTTCGCGTTCGTCTTCGCCCCGGCCGGTCTCATCCTGGGCCACTTGGGATTGGCGCAGATGCGGCGCACCGGCGAGCGTGGCCGCGATCGCGCTCTGGTGGGCGTGACGCTGTCGTACGTGTTCATCACCGCGGCGGTGGTCGCGGTGATCGTCCGCGCGACGCTGCCCGACGCGACTCGGGCCGCGACGCCCGCGACCACGGCGCAGATCACCACCACGACGCAACCTTCAGCGCCGACCGTCACGCCAGCCGATGTTGACGGACTCTTGGCGAATCTCGAGGACATCAAAAACTTCACCGGTGATCCGGCCATGGAGGCTGGTGCGACGGTCCACCAACCGACACCCGACCCGGGGCGTGGCCGAATCGACCGGACGGATTGCTGGGCCGTCATGGAGGCCGGATCTCCGGAGACGTATGACGTACCGGCCATCGCTGGGTTCGCGGGGTCGGGCTTCGCCGATTCCCACGACGTCGATCACCAGTGGGGTGTTGGTCAGACGGTCGCAAGGTTTCACGACGCGGCGGCGGCGCAGGCTCAGCTGAACAAGGTGCTGTCGATCCTTCGTCGATGCGGCGGCGCGATGATGAATGCCACCTGGCCGAACGGCCAGACGTACCCGGTGGCCATGGAGCCGCCCGTCGACGCCGGCAACGGCGTCACCACCATGGCGCACGTGCTGCAGACGCCGACCCGGATGTTCTGCATCCAAGGGTTAGCCGCGAAAGCCAACGTGTTTGTTCAGGCGGGCGCGTGCGCCAGCGACGGGCCCGGCCCGAGCGAGCACGCCACGATGGCCCTGACGAACCTGATCCTGGGCCGGATCCCCGGCTAGCCGGCCGGCTACTCAGCCGCCGAAGCCGGCCGGAGGCGCCGCGACCGGAGCCGGACCACCCAGGCCCAGGTGGCTGGAGGCGAAGGCGACTCCCTTGTCGATCATCGTGCCGTCGTCGGCGTAGGTGTTGTGTGCGGCGAAGTTGAGGCCGTCGGAACAGACCGGGTCCTCGGTGGCGCACACCTTGATGGTCTTGTCCTGATACGCCGGGCCGATTTCCACGGGCGGTTCGTTGAGGAAGTTCATCGCCCGCACGTTGGGCATGCCGAACAGCACCACCGAGGAGACGTGGTTGGCCACGTCGGGGGCCAGCGGCTTGGGCACGGTGTTGGGGTCGATGCCGTCGGGCACGGCGGCCGAGGTGACAAAGCCCATCACGGCCGCGCCCTGCGAGTAGCCACCGAGCACCATCTTGGTGTTGGGGCAGTCATGGGCCATCGAATTCACGTGCGCGCCCGCGTCTCTGACGCCGTCGATGCCGGTCGCCCACTGATCGCTGGCGGGGTAGTTGACGGGGTAGACGTCGAAGGACCGTCCGCCCACGCGCTGGTGCAGGGCGTCGACGAAGGCCTGGCCGGTGGGGCCCACGCCCGGTGCTTCACCGGTGCCGCGGGCGAACACCACTTGCACGTCCGGACACTGGGCCGACGCGGAGGGGATAACGGAGGCGGACACGGCCGAAACGGCCACGCCCGACGCTGCGAGAACTACCGCGGAACCAAGAGTGCGAACGATACGTGCGATCATGGCGTCGAAAGTGCCCATGCAAGCCCCTCCCAAAACTGTCAACTTGCCAACCATTTCGTGCTGATTTCCTATGTACCGGAGCGCAGCGACAGGGGTGGATAGCGGCGGCGTCGCCGCGATCGAACCGACGCCACCATTGCGCAGTCGGGTTGCCTACAAAAAACACTTTAAGCGGTCGTTTGGTGTTGTCCATTCAGGGTAGCCGGTCACGTGCGAGTACCAGATTCGGCACTCACTCTCTGAGAGGTGACGACATGGCAACGGGTGAAACGGGTTTCGACGACGTAACCTTCGATCTCATTTCGATTCAATACCACTCGCTGAAGGCCGGGCACGATTACGGCCAATATGTGCGAGACGCGAAGAATGCCGGCTTGGATGACGTCGCGTCCTTCTTCAGCGACGTGATGGCTCAGGACGCCGAGCGCGCCAGGCGATGCCACGAGTTCCTGGGTCAGCTGCAGGGAACAGCTGCGGCCGGACCGGCCACATGATAAGAAACCGATAGTCGGCAGGGTTTCGCCCTGAGCTAAGTCGCCGGCATCGATTGCGACCCGCCGTCGCGTATTCGCTGGCGGTGCGGCCGTTTACGCAGTTGACGGCCGTATTTCCCGTTCTGATAGACCCGTCGATGAGTTACCGCGGATGTGTCGGCAAGGTCACATACCGGCAAAGCTCGGATGCGTGCGGCGTGGCGGCCTATTAGAGTTACGTATCTTAGGGAAAGCTTATGATTCGTTAAGTACGGAAACAGGTACGGAGCAACGCTGTGGACACGGACCGTTTCGACGCAATCATCGTAGGTGCGGGTTTCGGCGGCATCGGTGCCGCTATTCAGCTCAAGCGCCTCGGGTTTGACAACTTCGTCATCCTCGAGCGCGAGGACGACTTGGGTGGCACCTGGCACGTCAACCACTACCCGGGCATCGCCGTCGATATCCCGTCGACCACTTACTCGTACTGGTTCGAACCCAAGCCGGACTGGTCACGGCTGTTTGCGCCCGGGGCTGAGGTCAAGCAGTACGCGGTGGACGTCGCCGACAAATACGACGTGCGCCGTCACATGCGTTTCAGCACGACGGTGGAAGGCGCCCAGTGGGATGAGGACGCCGCGGTGTGGCGGGTGGCGCTGGCCGGCGGCGAAACGCTGACGACCCGTTTCCTGATCACGGCTACCGGGTTCCTGTCCCAGCCCCGCATGCCGGACATCCCGGGCATCGCGCGCTTTGCAGGCAAGGTGGTCCACACCACCGCCTGGGACCACGACTACCGCTATGAAGGACGGCGTGTCGCGGTCATCGGGACCGGCGCGTCCGCGGTACAGGTCATTCCGGAGCTGGCCAAAGAAGCCGCAGAGCTGACCGTCTACCAGCGCACCGCGACCCACGTGATACCCAAGTTCGACTTCGAGTTCTCCCCGGCGGTGCGGCGCCTATTTGCGCGGGTGCCGGCTGCGCAGCGGGCGCTTCGGTGGGTGAGCGACGTCATCCTCGAGATCATCATGGTGGTGGGGGCGCTGCACTTTCGGGAGTCGCGGGGGAGGGGGAACATCTCGGCCTCCGATTTGGCCAAGATCAGTCGATTCCGGTGGATCCGGGACAAGGAACTGCGAGCCAAGCTGACGCCGGACTATGACCTCGGTTGCAAGCGGCCCACCTTCTCCAACAGCTTCTACCGCGTGTTCACCAAGCCGCACGTGCACCTGGAGACCACCTCGATCGAGCGGATCGAGCCCGACGGCATCGTGACCACCGACGGGCGCAAGACGGTCATCGACACCCTGGTCCTGGCGACCGGTTTTGATCTGTGGGAGGCCAACTTCCCGGCCATCGAGGTGGTCGGCCGCAAGGGCCGCAATCTGGGCAAGTGGTGGCGAGAGACCAGGTTCCAGTCCTATCAGGGCGTCTCCATGCCCTACTTCCCGAACTACCTGGGACTGGCAAGCCCGTTCGCCTTCTCCGGACTCTCCTTCTTCCACACCATCGAATACCAGATGCGGCACATGGACAGGTTGCTCGGCGAGGTCAAGCGTCGCGGTGCGACGACCTTCGAGGTGACCGAAGAAGCCACCGACCGATTCATGGAACGGATGACCAAGCGGCTGGACAATTCGGTGTTCTACGCCGGAAACTGCGCGACGTCGCGTTCGTACTACTTCAGTCCCAGCGGTGAGGCGTCGCTGCTGCGGCCGACGTCGACACTCAACTCGGTGCGCGAGGCCGGAGCCTTCCCACTCAGCGACTACGTGATCGCCTAGCCCTCAGTGGTGCGCGGATCCGATCAACGGTCGTCCGTTGGCGGATTGCAACAGGCAGATGACGGTGCTCGGGGTGGGGTTGGCGCCGGTGCGGTCTTGATTCGAGTCGATGAGATAGGTGATCGAAAACCGGCTACTGGCAGCGGGTTGGCCGGTATACGGGGCTAACCCGGCCGCGCAATCGCGGTTGGCTACGGTGGCGATTGCGGCGTCGACGGCCATCGGAGCGCGCAGATACACCTCGCCTAAATGTGCTGTCGCACAGTCGACTACGGTGACGTTGACGCGGCTCCCGTCGGCCGGCGGCAGGTCGGCGACGCATTCACCGGCCTGCAGGTCGATCCACTTCTCGGTATGCGAGCCCGGCTGCAAGGGGGTTGCGGCGGCCATGGCGCACGAACTCAGCATTGCCACGGCGGTCAGCCCGAACATCGTGTGAAGGCGTGAAATCCGCATCGCGGCCTCCTTTGCCCCATCCCTTAGCGGTGGAGTTTAGGGCGTATTGGTCAGCGCCGGGTCCGGTTTCTCCGACGACATCGACAGGAATCCGCGCAGGCACCGCGCGCCCAGCCACCAATTCGCCGGCTTCTTCATGTCCAGACCGCCCAGGAGCTGCTTGATCATGGTCAAAGTGTCGAAGTAAATGCGTTCGCAGACAAGCGTTTCGGTGTGGTCGAAAACGAAGTACGCGGTCATGCGGACCCAGAACCGGCTACCGGTGGGCGGCACCCTGCCCAGATAACCCCGGTGCGTGCCCATCAGCCAGAACTCCACGATCACCGCGTCGGCGCTGTGGCGCAGCGCGATGATTTCGTGGTCCTGGTCGGGAAATGCGGTCCGCGTGTAAGCGTAGTACTCGCGCACCGCCGCATCGCCGTCGTGCACCAGCATCTGGGGGATCAGCTCGTAACGCGGATGCGGGAAGGTCGACAAGACGTCATCCCAGGCGTGACGGACCTCGTCGTGGAAGTGGTCGAGCACGAGTTTCTGGCGGGCGGCCAGCACCTCAGGGGCGGGAAACGCGGGAATGGTCACGCCGATCAGCGTAGGCCCCGAACTGATAGCACATGCGCTATCGCTTTGGTCAAGGTGATATTGCCTTGGGGCAGAGGCCAACTCGGTGTGGGTCTACCGCGGCGGTGTCCACGCCACCGGCAGCGATTTGATGCCGTGGATGAACTGCGACAACAGCCGTGCGGGCTCGTCCGTCGCGACGATGTCCGGTATCTCGCGCCGCAATTCGTCGAAGACGACCCTGATCTCACGGCGAGCCAGATTGGCGCCCAGGCAGAAATGGGCACCGCCACCGCCGAAGCCGAAGTGCGGATTGGGCGTGCGCGCCACGTCGAAAATCCAGGGATTCTCGAACGTCGACTCGTCGCGATTGGCCGAGTTGTACCACAGCGTGGCCTTATCGCCGGCCTTCATTTTGGTGCCGCTGAGTTTGAAGTCGCGGGTCAGGGTGCGTCGCATGTACACCACCGGGGAGGCCCACCGCACGATCTCCTCGACGGCGGTCGGGGTCAGGCGATCGAAGTTGGACCACCACTTCTGCCGCTCGGCGGGATAGCGCGACAACGCCAGCACGCCGTGGCTGATCGCGTTGCGCGTCGTCTCGTTGCCGGCCACCACCAGCAGGATGAAGAACGACGCGATTTCGGTGGACGACAGGCGTTCCCCGTCGACCTCGGCTTCCACCAGGCTGGTGGTCAGGTCGTCGTGGTGATTGGACCGCCGGTCCTCGGCCAACGCGCTGGCGTAGGCGCCGATGTCCATCGACACCTGAAGGAATTCCTCGAAATCGGTGGCCAGGTCCGGGTCGCCGAACCCGAGAATGACGTTGGTCCAGTGGAATATGCGTTGATGGTCCTGTTCGGGGATGCCCATCATGTCGCAGATGACCTGCAACGGCAGCGGGCCGGCGAGCTCGCTGACCAGTTCGGCCTCCCCGTCGGGATGATTGGCGATCAGCGACGCAACCAGCCGCCGGGCCCGCTCGCGGACCGAGGCCTCGATGCGGGCCACCACTTTCGGGGTGAACGCGCGGCTGACGATCGAGCGCAGCCGCTGGTGGCGGGGATCGTCGAGCACGATCATCGAGCCGAAGTATTCGCTGATCTCCGGGGTGTTGTCGTTGATCGTGATGTTGGGGCTGGAGCTGAAGATGTCGGGATGGCGGCTCGCGAAATGCACGTCGTCATGTCTGGTCAGCGCCCAATGCCCGTCGCCCGGTTCAAAGCCCTCGTACTCGACCGCGGGCCAGAACGAGATCGGCGCCTCGCGGCGCAGCGTCGCAAACGCGCCGTCGCGAAAGTCGTCGTCCAACTCCCAGAAGGCCAACGACTCCAGATGGATATCGGCGAGCGGAATGTCGGGCGGGGGCGCCCCGTTCGTCCGCGGGGCAAGAGCTTTCTCGGGACCCGTCTTGAGGCTCACCAGGACCTCCTTCGTCGTGAAAACGAGTGCTGGGTCAGTGCGTACAGATGGTTCGAGCGGGTGCGCCCGTCGTTGCCGTCGCGGCGCTAACCACGTTGCCGTCGAGCAGGATCTTGCAGGAGATGGGTCCCGGCCCCTGGGCGCTGACGGTGAACACCTCACCGCCATAACCGGTGAACTCCGTCGACCACGGCAGCGGCGCATTCACCTGGTGCAGCTGCCCGTTGTCGGTTTGGTAGTAGATGAATTCGGCGACCGCCGGCCCGTTGACCTCGTAGCGGACCTTGGGCATCTGGGGCAGGGCATGGGCCATGCCGCATGCATTCGCGAATCCGAAACCGACGGCCAACAGGACCGAAGGTCCGGCGAGGTGCTTCGTCATGAATTGCATCGTGTCACCACGAGCGACGGTAGGGAAGCTTATGGTGAAGCCCGAAGCGGGGGCTGGTGCGCGGAAAGGTGGCGGCAGAACATGGCAGAACACGGCTCAAAGCGTGTGGTGGTGTACGGAACCGGCTTCGTCGGCAAGATGGTGATCGCCGAGATCGTCAAACACCCGCTGTTCGAGTTGGTCGGCGTCGGCGTCAGCAACCCCAACAAGGTCGGCCGCGACGTCGGCGAGATCTGCGGGCTACCCGAGCCCGTCGGCATCACCGCCACCGACGACGTCGACGCCCTGATCGCCCTGAAACCCGACGCGCTGGTGCACTACGGCCCGACGGCCATGCACGCCAAGGAGAACATCTCGCTGATCACCCGGTTCCTGCGGGCCGGCATCGACGTCTGTTCGACGGCGATGACCCCGTGGGTGTGGCCGACCATGCATCTCAACCCGCCGAACTGGATCCAGCCCATCACCGAGGCCTGCGAGCTGGGGGAGTCGTCGTGCTTCACCACCGGCATCGACCCCGGATTCGCCAACGACCTGTTTCCCATGACGTTGATGGGGTTGTGTTCCGAGGTGCGCCGGGTCCGGGCCTCCGAGCTGCTGGACTACACCAACTACGAGGGCGACTACGAATTCGAGATGGGCATCGGCCGCGAGCCCGAATTCAAGCCGATGCTGGAAGACCGCGACATGTTGATCTTCGCGTGGGGCGCCACCGTCCCGATGATCGCGCACGCCGCCGGCATCATGCTCGACGAAATCACCACCACCTGGGACAAGTGGGTGACGCCCACGGAGCGCAACTCCGCGAGGGGCGTCATCAAGCCCGGGCACGTGGCCGCGGTGCGGTTTACCATCAACGGTGTCTACAAGGGCGAGACCCGAATCCAGCTCGAACACGTCAACCGGATCGGCTTGGACGCGGCCCCCGACTGGCCGACGGGTCACGACAACGACGTCTACCGGGTCGACATCGAGGGGACCCCGAGCATCTTCCAGGAGACCGCGTTCCGGTTCACCGACGGCTCGGGCCGCGACGCGGCCGCGGCCGGATGCCTGGCCACCGGGCTGCGGGCACTTAATGCCGTGCCCGCGGTCAACGACTTGGGGCCGGGCTGGGTCACCCCGCTCGACCTGCCGCTGATCGCCGGCGAAGGCAGCATCCGGTGACCGTCGCACAGCGGGCGCATAGCCGCCGCTGACCCGCAATACAGGTAATGGCGGCACAATAACGGCTAGCCGATGCGAGCTGGTGCTGCGGATACGGGGATTCACATGGTCGATGGAGTCGGGACCGCGCTGGGCTTGTCGATCGGCGCCACCAACTTGGCGGCGGTGACCACCGATAAGGCCATCACCCGCAAGCCCGTCCTGACGCAGTATCCGGATCGTCCCGCCGAGATCGGCATCCCCGCGGAGAACCCCAGACTGCAGGGTCCCGGTGTGGTGATCACCGGCTTCGTCAACCGCGTCGGCGACCCGCGCCCAGTCGTGGCGGCCGATGGCTCGGTGTACCGCAGCGAGGTGTTGGTCGCCGACGGGTTGCGCGCGCTCGCGTACGCCGCCACCGACGGACGCCCCCTGCCCGACAACATCGCGGTCACCTATCCGGCGCACTGGCAATCGCACGCGGTGGATGCCCTCGGCGCGGCGCTAGGTGAAATTCCGGAATGGTCGCAACGGCCGCGTCCCATCCTGCTGATCCCCGACGCCGCCGCAACGCTGCTCGCCGTGCGGACCAACCCGGGCATACCGCCGAGCGGCACCGTAGCGGTGTGCGATTTCGGCGGCAGCGGCACCAACATCACGTTGCTGCACGCCGACGGTGACTACCACGCGTTGGCCCCGACCGTTCGGCACCCCGATTTCTCCGGCGACCTGATGGATCAGGCGCTGCTGAGCGTGGTGATCGCCAACATGCCGACCACCGGGGCGTTCCCCACCGGCGGCGCGGCGATCGGCTCGCTGAGCCGGCTGCGCAGCGCATGCCGGGTTGCCAAGGAACAGCTGTCCTCGCGCACGACGGCCACGCTGACCGACGGGCTGACCGGGACGCGCGGCGAAATCCGGATCGGGCGGCACGAACTTGACGACGCGATCCGGCCCTCGCTGAACCGCATGATCGCGGTGTTGGACCAAACGTTGGCGCACAACGGGATTCGTGACCTCGTCGCCATCGTCTCGACGGGTGGCGGGGCCAACCTGCCGACCGTCACCACCACGCTGTCGCGCCACTTCCGCGTTCCCGTCGCGACGACGCCACGCCCGCAACTGGCGGCCGCCGTCGGAGCCGCGCTGCGAGTGGCCCAAGGTCCCGGCGAAGCGGGCGCGACACTTTCGGCGCCCGCCGTGCCCGCCGCGGCCACGGCCCGGGCAGCCGTGCGGCCGGACCCCCGCCCCGAAGCGACCGCGACCTCGCCCGCGCCGCCGGCCGAGCCGACGCAGGCGGAGATGGCACGGGCCTGGTCGGCCACCGGTCACAACTCGCGGGTCAACGCCGCCATCGCCGCCGACTATCCGCCGACCGACTCACCGACTCCGGCTACGCCTGACGCCGCAGCCGAGACGCCCAAGCGCAAGGGTCTGTTGTCCCGCTGGCATCTACTGCCGGCGGCGGCGATCCTGATCACCGTCGCGGCCGTGCTGCTGGTGGGCACCGCGGTGGCGATCGGGCTGGGTTCGCAGAACAAATCGGCCACCACGCCGGCGCCGGCGGTCAGCACCACGCCGGCGGCCCCGCCGCCGGCTTCCAACAGCGCCACCGCGGCGCCGGCACCGCCGCCACCGGACGTTCCGGTGCCGTCAACCTCGGATACCAACCCGCCCGCCGAGACCGAGACACCGATGACCACCACACCGCGGGCGACTCCCCAGGCGGCACCACCGCCAGCTCCGCGCCGGGTGGCGGCCCCGCCCGAGGTGCCACCCATTCCAGGCGTCAACCAACCGATTCCCGGGCTCGACCGGGTCAACCAGATCATTCAGGAAATCGAGGGCAACCTCGGCATCACGGCGCTGGGCCCCATACCCGGTCACTAGGCCTGCGATCTAGGCCGGCGATCGGGAATTCGGGCCTAGCTCAATCCTTTTCGCCCTTGTTCTCCGCGGCGGCGGCCTCTTTGAGGACCTCGTTGAGCTTCTTATCCTTCTCGATCTGATCCTTCAGCGCCTGCTCGTCGCGTCCCTCGTCGCCCTCGGTCTTGGCCTGCGAGCCCTCGCCCGAATCCCCGCCCTCGGGCTCCTCGTGCCTGGGATTGCCGTCGTCGTCGAGCCAGTCGTTGACCGCCGTGCCGGACACGCTTCCGCCGGTGCCGGGCAGCACGATCGTGGGTTTGTCCTTATAGGCCTCCATCATCTTGGCGGCCTCTTTTTTGTCGTCCTCGTCAGGCTCGGGCTTCTCGGTCAGCTTCTGCTCATCATCCCCTTGATTAGTCTGATCAGCTTCTGCGGCTCGACCCGATTGCCTATCGTCTTGATGCCTATCGTCTTGATCAGTTGACTTATCGTCCTGCTGGTCGGTCGATTTATCGTCCTGCACGCTCATGCGTCTACCCCCTTGCGGTCGCAGGTTCGACGATTGCAGGGGGTTACCCGCTGCGTGGTTGTGCCGAAACTCTCATGAACGCGCGGCGTCGCGCTTGACCAGCACGACCAAGGCCTGCGGGATCCGCATCGGCTCGGGTGCGCTTGACAGGCGCTCGGCGACCGCGCACTCCAACTGCTCGACGAAATGGCCGGCCCGCTCGTCGTGGCTCCCACCGTCGAGTGCGGTCACCAGCGATCCGGACAGCGCGGATCGCGCGAAGGCCGCCCACTGCGCACCGAACGCCTCGGCGTCGTGGTCCACCTGGTAGCGAGCCCAGAACCGATCCTCGGCGTTGAACATCTCGAGGTGCTCGATCATCAGGCCCTCGAACCGTCCCTTCGGCGCGAACGGAGCGCGGAAGTCCTTCTCGGCGCGAGCGAACGTGGGAATCGTCATGCGCCGCACTTCATCCGAGTGCAGCAGGCCGTCGCGCACCAGATCAGCGAGCGCCGCGACGAGGGCATCGAGCAGTGGGGCGAAACCCGCCGACCCGTCCTCGTCGGCCGCCAGCATCAACGCCACCAACCGGCCCTCGGGAGCCAGCTCGCGCCCGCGGAACGCGACGAAGTTGTGCCAGTCCAGCGCGGCCTGGTCGGCGTAGGCCGCTTGCGCCGCGTCGTCTGTGCTGCGCGAGACGTGCACGTGATCGTGCACCTCGCAGGGGGTTCGGCTCAGCCACTGGGTTGCCCAAGACGTCCAGCCCAGGTTGACCGTTTTGGACGGCACGATCTGGTCGTAGAACGACCGGCCGACCGCGGAGGTGAACGTCGCCGTATCGGAGTGCAGGTAGCTCTCCGGGTCGTCGGCCACCGTCTCGAACAGCGCCGCGAAGTCGTTGCCCGGTACGTCGGTGTGCGCCACCAGGATTGCGTGGTCGTGTCGCGTGCGCCGGCGCAGCACGGCGATGCCGGCCGACAGCGGTCTCAGCGAATTGTGGCCGTTGGCCGCGCCATAGTCGGCGATGACGATCGGCTGCGGAGGCTTGGGCAGCGCCACCTGTTCGGCGGCCCGCTCGAACACCGCGATCGCCTGCGCCAACCCGGCGGCGCGCAACCGCGACGCCTCGGTGTAGGAAGGCTCGGGCCGCACCACAATGCTCGATTCGGGCATCCGGGCTTCGGGCGGCATGAATCAACGATAATGGCCGAGCCGGTGCTCAGTTCGGCGAAGGATCAGTGGCCGCGGGCCACCCATTCTTCGTAGTGCACGATTTCGTCGCCGATGGTGGTGCTGTCGCCATGGCCGGTGTGCACGACCGTGTCGCCGGGCAACGTACCGAGCCGACCGGAGATCGACTGCAGGATCGTTCCGAAATCCGAATAGGAGCGCCCGGTCGCGCCCGGGCCGCCGGAGAACAGGGTGTCCCCGCTGAACACCACGCCTTCGGGGCCCAGTTCCGGGGCATACCAGCACACCGATCCGGGGGAGTGCCCCGGCGTGTGCAACGCCAGCAGCTCGGTGCCCGCGACATCGAGCGTGTCACCGTCGGCGATCAGCCGAAAGTCCTTGTCCGGGTGCGTCATTCGCCACAGCACGTCGTCGCCGGGGTGGAGCAGCACCGGAGCGTCCAGCGCGGCGCCCAGTTCGGGCGCCACGGTGACGTGGTCGTTGTGGCCGTGGGTGCACACCACCGCGACCACGTTACGGTTGCCGACGGCGGCCAAGATCGGCTCGGCTGAATGCGCGGCGTCGAACACCACGACGTCGGAGTCGTCACCGACGATCCAGATGTTGTTGTCGACTTCCCAACTGCCGCCGTCGAGTTCGAAGGTGCCGTGGGTGACCAGCCGCTCGATGCCCGCCATCAGAGCACCACCACCGAGCGCAGCACCTCGCCGCCGTGCATCTTGTGGAACGCCTCCTCGATGTCGCCGAGCCCGATGCGTTCGGAGACGAACTGCTCGAGCGGGAGCCGGCCTTGCAGATACAGGTCGATCAACGTCGGGAAGTCGCGCTCGGGCAGGCAGTCGCCGTACCACGACGACTTCAGCGCCCCGCCGTGGCTGAAGAAGTCCACCAGCGGCATGTCCAGGCGCATGTCGGGCGTCGGAACCCCAACCAGCACAACGGTTCCGGCCAGGTCACGGGCGTAAAAGGCCTGCTTCCAGGTTTCGGGCCGGCCCACGGCGTCGATCACCACGTTGGCGCCGAACCCGTCGGTGAGGTCCTGGATGGTCTTGACCAGGTCCTTTTCGGGGTCCAGTTCGCGGGCGTTGACGGTGTGCGTGGCACCGAACTTGCGAGCCCAGTCCAGTTTGGTGTTATCGGTGTCCACGGCGATGATCCGCCGGGCGCCCACCAGCGCCGCGCCGGCGATCGCGGCGTCGCCCACACCGCCACAACCGATCACGGCGACGGTGTCGTCGCGGGTGACCGCGCCGGTGTTGATCGCCGCGCCCAGCCCGGCCATCACACCGCAGCCCAGCAGGCCCGCCACGGCGGGGTCGGCCTCGGGATTGACCTTGGTGCACTGGCCGGCGGCCACCAGCGTCTTGTCGGCGAACGCGCCGATGCCCAGCGCGGGCGTCAGCTCGGTGCCGTCGCTCAGCGTCATCTTCTGGGTGGCGTTGAAGGTGTCGAAGCACAGGTGCGGCCTGCCGCGCTTGCAAGCCCGGCACTGCCCACACACCGCGCGCCAGTTCAGGATCACGAAGTCGCCCGGCGCGACGGCGGTCACGTCCGGCCCGACGGCCTCCACCCGGCCGGCGGCCTCGTGGCCGAGCAGGAACGGATATTCGTCGTTGATGCCGCCCTCGCGGTAGGTCAGGTCGGTGTGGCACACCCCGCAGGCGATGACGTCGACCAGGGCCTCACCGGGTCCGGGATCCGGGACGACGATGTCCACCAATTCGACGGGTTCGCCCTTCTTGCGTGAAATCACGCCGCGCACTGTCTGACTCATGGGCTCCAACCTAGGGGTTCGTCGCCATACATCTCTCGGCGGGTTGTCCACCCATGAACCGGGTGTAGCGTCCGTGGGCGTGACGGCTTTGGAAACCACCGAAGAATTCACCGAAAGAATAACCGCGGCAATCGACGGCGCCAGCCTGACGTTGTTGCTCAGCATCGGCCATCAGACCGGTCTGCTGGACACGATGGCCGGCATGGCGCCCGCCACCAGTGCGCAGATCGCCGAGGCCGCCGGGCTCAACGAACGCTACGTCCGAGAGTGGCTGGCCGGCATGACGACCGGACGCGTCGTCGAGTACGACCCCGCCACGGCCAGCTACTCGTTGCCCGCCCAGCGCGCCGCCGTGCTGACCCGCGCCGCCGGACCGGACAATCTGGCCCTCGTCACCCTGCTCGTCCCGGTGCTCGCCGAGGTCGAACAGAAGATCATCGGGTGCTTCCGTGCCGGCGGCGGGCTGCCGTACAGCGAATTCCCGCGCTTCCACGCGTTGATGGCCGAGCAGAGCGGGGTGGTGTACGACACCGCGTTGGTCGACGTGGTGCTGCCGCTGGTGGACGACCTGGTGCCGCGGCTGCGCGCCGGGGCCGACGTGGCCGATTTCGGCTGCGGCAGCGGACACGCCATCAACGTGATGGCACAAGCGTTTCCGGCCAGCCGCTTCACCGGCATCGACTTTTCCGAGCAGGCCATCGCCACCGGGATTCGGGAGGCCGCCGAGCGGGGGCTGGCCAACGCCGCCTTCGAAAGCCACAATCTCGCTGATTTGGACATGGCGTCAAAAAAAGACGCCTACGACGTCATCACCGTCTTCGACGCCATCCACGATCAGGCGCAGCCGGCGCGCGTCCTGGAAAACATCTACCGGGCGCTGCGGCCCGGCGGGGTGCTGCTGATGGCCGACATCAAGGCGTCGAGCCGGCTCGAGGAGAACATCGGCGTTCCGATGAGCACCTACCTGTACACGACGTCGTTGATGCACTGCATGACGGTGTCGCTGGCGCTGGACGGCGCCGGGCTGGGCACGGCCTGGGGCACCCAACTGGCCATCTCGATGCTGGGCGACGCAGGGTTCGACGACGTGCGGGTGGCCGAGATCGAGTCGGACCCGATCAACAACTACTACATCGCCAGGAAGTGATGGCGGCCCTCGACGCTCTTGCCGACTGGCCGGTCGAGGCCGCCGCCGGCGCGGTGATCGGGCCCGGCGGCGTGCTGGCCAGTCACGGCGACACCGGGCGGGTGTTCGAGCTGGCCTCGGTGACCAAGCCGCTGGCCGCGCGGGCCGTGCAGGTCGCCATCGAGGAAGGTGCGCTCGACCTCGACACGGCCGCCGGCCCGCCCGGCGCGACCGTCCGCCACCTGCTGGCCCACACGTCGGGCCTGTCGATGCACTCCGAGCAGGTGCTGGCCGCACCGGGAACCCGCCGCATCTACTCCAACCAGGGCTTCACGGTGCTGGGTCAGACGGTGCAGCAAGAGACCGGCATCGAGTTTGCGCGCTACCTGACCGAGGCGGTGTGCGAACCGCTGGGCATGGCGGCCACCCAGCTGGAAGGCGGTGCGGTGGCCGCCGGTTTCGGGGCGAGGTCGACGGTGGCTGATCTGGCGGCGTTCGCGGGGGACCTGCTGCGGCCGGTGACGGTCTCCGAAAGCCTGCACACCGAGGCGACCACGGTGCAGTTTCCCGGTCTGGACGGCGTTCTGCCCGGTTACGGAGTGCAACGGCCCAACGATTGGGGCCTGGGTTTCGAGCTCCGGGACACGAAATCACCGCACTGGACGGGTGCGAACAATTCGGCGCGGACGTACGGCCATTTCGGCCAAGCAGGCGGTTTCATCTGGGCAGATCCCGAAAAAGGGCTGGCGCTGGTGGTGCTCACGGACCGCGATTTCGGGGACTGGGCGCTGCGGCCGTGGCCGGCGCTTTCCGACGCCGTGCTAGCCGATTACAGCTAGTGGGAAATGCACACTAGCGCAACAGGGGTATCACAAGGCACAATAGACACGCAGGACACATAAAAAATCGAAGATTTCGCACAAGCTGCCCTGTTTTGCCGGGTCCGCAGGTCGTTGGGGAAGACGTCCCTCGTGGAACCGAAGGAGCAGGAAATGCGAGCGTCGAATCAATTCGCCGACGTGACGACTGGCGTGGTGTACGTGCACGCTTCGCCCGCGGCGGTTTGCCCGCATGTCGAGTGGGCGTTGTCGTCGACCCTGGGTGCCAAGGCGAATCTGACCTGGACGCCCCAGCCGGCGATGCCCGGTCAGCTACGCGCGGTCACCAACTGGGTCGGGCCGGTGGGCACCGGCGCCAAGCTGGCCAACGCGCTGCGGTCCTGGTCCGTGCTGCGCTTCGAGGTCACCGAGGACCCCAGCCCCGGCGTCGACGGCTACCGATTCAGTCACACCCCGCAACTCGGCCTATGGAGCGGGGCGATGAGTGCCAACGGCGACGTCATGGTCGGGGAGATGCGGCTGCGGTCGATGATGGCCCAGGGCGCCGACACCCTGGCCGCCGAATTGGACTCGGTGCTGGGCACCGCCTGGGATGAGGCGCTCGAGGCCTATCGCGACGGCGGCGACGTCGGCGAGGTGACCTGGCTCAGCCGGGGGGTCGGCTAGTCGACCGGCGGGCCGGTTCACGCCGCCTCTCTCCGAAGCACTGGACGACTCTGGAAAGCGCTAGCACATCCGCTAGCGTGTTCGAGCACGCGCTAATGGTCCCCAGAGACCGGCCCTATCGCTTGGCCGGGCGCAGAATCTGCAGAGCGCCCGGCACCACCGAGATCTCGGCCGGTAGCGCGCAGGCGAAGTCGCCGTCGGCGTAGACGTTGATGCCGGGGCACTCGACGCGAATGGACTTGGCCCTCGCCGTGCTCACCTCGTCGAGCTGGACGTGGGTCCCCTTCATCACGGTGGGAAAAAGGCGGACCAGTTTGGTGCGGGACGCCTCGTGCACCATCGTGATGTCCAGCAGGCCGTCGGTGTAATCAGCCCCCGGGCAGATCTGCATCCCCCCGCCGTAGCTGCGGGTGTTGCCGAAGGCGGCCAGCGTGATGTCGGCGTCGAGCTCCTGGGTGCCGTCCAGCACCAAGCGAAATGGCAAGAGCCGCAATTGAGACAGTTCGGCGAGCATCGCGACGTAATACCGCAGCCGCCCGTGCGGCCAGCTCATCCGGTTGGCGCGATCGGTGACCAGCGAGTCGAAGCCGGTGGCCGCCACGGTGCCGAACCACTTTTCGGCGCCGCTGTCGTCCCGAATCAGGCCCAGGTCAATGGATTCCGTGCAGCCGTCGATGACGATGTCCGCGGCGGCCTCCGCGTCCTTGGTGGGGATGCCGAATTCGCGCGCGTGGTCGTTGCCGGTGCCGGCCGGGATCACGCCCAACGGAATGTCGGTGCCGGCCATCACCTGCAGGGCGTTGGAAACGACGCCGTCGCCGCCGGTCACCATGACCGCGTCGGTGCCGTTCTCCATAGCCGCGCCGACGAGATGGCGCGCGTCTTGCGCGTCGTCACCGATGATTTCGACGACCTCCACACCCCGGCGGTGTAGCCGCGCGATCGCGAGTTGGGCGGCGCGTACCGCGGCGCCGTGCCCCGACACCGGGTTGGTCAGCGCGATCACCTTGCCGATTTCGCGGCGGCGCAGTGATGTCACGGAATCAGCTTGCCGGGATTGAGGATTCCGGCTGGATCCAATGTCGACTTGACCGCGCGTAGCACCTGCACTCCCAGTTCGCCTATCTCGTCGCGCATCCACGGCCGATGGTCGATGCCGACCGCATGGTGGTGGGTGATGGTCCCGCCGGTGGCCATGATGGCATCCGACGCGGCCTTTTTGGCGGCTTTCCATTGCTCGACCGGATCGCCCCGCTGGCCGGCGACGACGGTGAAGTACAACGACGCGCCGGTGGGATAGACGTGCGAGATGTGGCACATCACCAGAGCCGGCGTGCCCGTCTCGGCGAGTGCGCCGGTAAGAGCTTGAGTCACAGCGGCTTTCAGGGTGGGAATGTTCGACCAGTCGGTGGCGGTCTCCAGCGTTTCGCACAGCGCCCCGGCCGCGAGCAGTGAATCGCGCAGGTACGGCGCGCCGAAGCGGCCGCGCTCCCAGGCCTGCGCCGGTCCTTCGCCCAGTGAGGTTCCGCCCTGGGCCGTCAGCAGTGCGCTGGTTTCGTCGTGCCGGCTGTGGACGTGTTCCTCGGTGCCCTCGAACACAGTGATGCCCAAACATCCGCCGGTGATCTGGGATTCGCCGATCGCCTCGGTGGTGGCCAGGTTGACCCCCGTCTCGGCCTCGTCGGAGAGCCGAATGACGGTGGGGCCGGTGGCATTCTGGGTGACGGCGCGCAGGGCCGCGGCCCCCGTCTCGAAGTCGGGGAACGACCACGCCTCGTAGCGGACGGCTTGCGGCGCGCGGTGCACGCGGAGCCGCACCTGGGTGATGACGCCCAGGGTGCCCTCCGAGCCGATCAACAGCTGACGCAGGTCCGGGCCGGCGGCCGATTCCGGTGCGCGACCGAGATCCATGATGCCCACCGGCGTGACCACCCGTAGCCCCCGCACCATGTCGTTGAACCGGCCGTAGCCCGCCGAGTCCTGCCCGGAGGAGCGGGTTGCGGCGAAGCCGCCGATGGTGGCGTACTCGAAGCTCTGCGGGAAATGACCGAGCGAAAAGCCTTGCGCGCCAATGAGTCTCTCGGCGTCCGGCCCCGTGACCCCCGCACCGAAAACAGCCTGGCCGGATACCTCGTCCAGCGAGATCAGCCGATCGAAACGGCGTAGGTCGAGCGAGACGACGGCGGAGAACCCCGCGCGAATGGGATTGAGCCCACCGACCACGCTGGTGCCCCCGCCGAAAGGTACGACGGCGATGCGATGCTCCGAGCAGTAGCGCAGGACGTCGGACACGGCTTCGTCGTCGCCGGGCAACAGCACGGCGTCGGGCGCATCCTGCGGGCCGCGCTCTTTGCGGTTGAGCAGGTCGATGGTGGACTTGCCGCCCGCGTGCAGCAGCCGATCGGCGTCGGCGGTGCGGCAATACTGGGCGCCGACGAGGGCGGTGAGCGCTTCGAGATGCGCCTCCGACAACGCCGACGGGCGCAGTTGCACCTGGTCGGATCGCAGTTCGGCCGTGCGGGACCCCTCGACCCCCACGGCCTGCTGCAGTAATGACCTGATTCCCTCCGAGAGCGGCTTGGCCGCCGCGGGATCGCCCCACGCGTTCCATTTCATCGGCGGCAGGAGCCCCTGGGAATGCGTCATGCGTTACAGTATTACACATGTTGTCAATCTGTAACACAGAGCTGGATACCGGCGAGCGCATCCTCGCGGCCGCGGCCAGCTGTGTGGTGGATTTCGGCGTGGAGCGGGTGACGCTCGCCGAGATAGCCCGACGGGCGGGCGTCAGCAGGCCGACGGTGTATCGGCGGTGGCCGGATACGCAGTCGATCGTGGCGGCGCTGTTGACCCAGCACGTCACCGAGGTGATGCGCGACGCCCCGTTGTTGGGGGACGATCGCGAATCGCTTGTGCAACAGATTGTTACGGTGGCCAACCTGTTGCGTGCGGACCAATTGGTGATGTCGGTGCTGCACTCGGACCTCGCGTCGACCTATATCACCGAACGCCTCGGGACCAGCCAGCGCATGCTGATCGACGCCCTCGCCGCCCGGCTCCGGGCGGCCCAGCGGCACGGCAGCGTCCGGCTCGGCGACCCGGTCCAGATGGCGACCATGGTGCTGCTGATCGCGCAGTCGACCATCCAGTCGGCCCGGATCGTCGAGCCGATGCTCGACGCCGACGCGCTGGCCGCCGAACTCGCCTACTCGCTGAACGGATATCTGTCGTGATAGCTGATCCGACCGCCCTGAACGCCGCGCGGCGCGCCGCCGACCTGACCGCACTCGCCGACGGTGAGCCACTGGACGTCGTGGTGATCGGCGGTGGCATCACCGGCGCCGGGATCGCGCTGGATGCCGCCGCGCGCGGGCTGCGGGCGGCGCTGGTGGAGAAACACGATCTGGCCTTCGGGACCAGCCGGTGGAGTTCCAAGCTTGTCCATGGCGGCCTGCGCTACCTCGCGACGGGAAACGTGGGCATCGCCCGGCGCAGCGCCATCGAGCGCGGAATCCTGATGACGCGCAACGCGCCCCACCTGGTTCACGCCATGCCGCAGGTGGTGCCGCTGCTGCCGTCGATGAGTCCGGGCAAGCGGGCCCTGGTGCGGGGCGGCTTCCTGGCCGGTGACGCGTTGCGGTTTCTGGCCGGCACACCGGCCTCGACACTACCGCGCTCGCAACGGATTTCAGCGCAACGCGTCGTTGCGATGGCGCCGACCGTACGGCGTGCCGGCCTGGACGGCGGCCTGCTGGCCTACGACGGTCAACTGGTCGACGACGCCCGCCTGGTCACCGCCGTCGCACGTACCGCGGCGCAGCACGGCGCCCGAATCCTGACCCACGTGGCGGCGTCGCGGGCCACCGGTACCTCGGTGCGGCTGACCGACATGCGCGGCGGTGAGTCGATCGACATTGCGGCTGGCGCGGTCATCAACGCGGCCGGGGTATGGGCGGGGGAGATCGACGGCTCGTTGCGGTTGCGGCCGAGTCGCGGCACCCATCTGGTCTTCGACGCCCAGTCGTTCGGCAATCCGACTGCGGCGCTGACGATTCCGATTCCGGGTGAGCTCAACCGCTTCGTCTTCGCCATGCCCGAACAACTGGGCCGGGTGTATTTGGGGCTGACCGACGAGGAGGCGCCCGGTCCCATTCCGGATGTGCCCGAACCGTCGGTCGACGAGATCACCTTCCTGCTCGACACGGTCAACACCGCACTGGGGACCGCGCTCACCGCCACCGACGTGATCGGCGCCTATGCCGGGCTGCGCCCACTGATCGACACCGGCGAGGGCCGCACCGCCGACGTCTCGCGCGAACACGCCGTCGTGGAGTCGGCGTCCGGGGTGATCAGCGTGATCGGCGGCAAGCTGACCGAATACCGCCACATGGCACAGGACGTGCTGGATCGCGCCGTGCGGGTGCGGCGACTGCGCGCCGCCAAATGCCGAACCCGCAACCTGCCGCTGATCGGGGCGCCGGCCAATCCCGGTGTGATCGCCGAGTCCGACGCCGGGTTGCCGGCTTCGCTGGTGGTGCGCTTCGGCGCCGAGGCGCCCAAGGTGCTTGCCACCGCGGCCTGCGAGCGACCGACCGCGCCGGTCGCGGACGGAATCGACGTCAGCCGAGCGGAATTCGAATACGCGATAACGCATGAGGGCGCGCTTGATGTCTCCGACATCCTCGATCGACGCACGCGGATCGGGTTGGTAGCGCGGGATCGGGAGCGAGTGGTCGCCGTGGCCGAGGAGTTTCTGGCGCGCTTCGGCTAGGGCGGCCGCCCGATGGCCTCCCGCCACACGGCCGGGTATTGATAGTTAGTGTCTTATGATAGAAACTGTCAGTTTATGCCGTGCTGGTGGCGGGAGGGCCGATGACTATCCGAGCCCCGGTGTTGATCGTGGGCGCCGGCGTTGGCGGCCTGGCGACGTCGGCGGTGCTGGCCCGACACGGCGTCCATTCACTGCTGGTCGAGAAACGACCGGAGATCTTCCTGTACCCCAAGGCCCGCAACCTGAGTTTCCGAAGCTCAGAAATCCTGCGCGGCCTTGGCCTTCGGGACGAGGTGCGGGCGGTCGCAGAGCACGTGTCGACCCTGGTGGTCCGGCCCACGCTCAACAGCACCGTGCAAGAGCCGGCGCTCGACGTCGGCGCGATCTTCGCCGGTCTGGACAGGCTCAGCCCCGAGCCGGCGGCGCAGTATTGCCCACAGAGCCGGCTCGAGCCGATTCTGATCGACGCGGCGCGGCGGGCCGGCAGCGAGGTGCGCTACGGCACACAGTTGTCCTCGTTCGAGCTGGACGACACCGGCGTCACCGCGGTGGTGTGCGACGTCGAATCGGGGGAGTCGCAGACCGTCCGCGCCGACTATCTCGTCGGCGCCGACGGCGTGCACAGCCCGATCCGTAAATCGTTGGGCATCAGCACATCCGGGTATGGCGCGCTGCCGATCTATGTCGTCTTCATCTACTTCCGGGCCCCGTGGCGCCGCTTCATCCCGGAGCTGCACGACGGCGATGGCGTGCAGGTCAAAAACGACGATGTGGACGGCATATTCCTGGTCGCCGAGGGCGATCTCGGCATGTTCATCACCACCTACTTTCCCGGTGACGGCGAGTCGGCCGGACAGTTCACCCCGCAGCGCTGCCGCGAGCGGCTCACCCAGGCGATCGGAGAGCGGATAGACCTCGACATCATCGAGGCCGCGGCGTGGCAGCCCTACGAGCAGGTGGCCGATCACTTCGATTGTGGGCGAGCGTATCTCGTCGGCGATTCGGCGCATACCATGCCGCCGTTCAAGGCCGGGGGAGCCAACACCGCCATCCAGAGCGCACACAATCTGGCCTGGAAACTCGCCGCCGTCCTGCATGGCACGGCCACACCCGAGCTATTGGCGACCTACCACACCGAGCGTCATCCGGTGGGCCGATTCGCCGCGCGCCAATCGCTCACCGGGCCGTCGATGGCCCTGCTGCGGCCGAGCCGCGACGCTCCGCAACTGCCGGCCGACGAAGAATGCTCGATGTTCACCCTGCTCATCGGATACCGGTACCGCTCGGCGGCGGTCGTGACGAGCGACGCGGAAGGCGGCGCCCTGGTGGACGAGTTGCGCGCGCAACCGGGCACGCGGGTACCGCACGTCTGGTTGCGAGACGGGGTGTCGACGCTCGACCTGCTGGGGCCCCGATTCACCGTGCTGTCCGGCGACGAGCGATGGTGTGCGGCAGCGGCTGCGGCGTCGCTGTCGGCGCATCGCTGCTACAACGACGAGTGGGCGGCGATCACTGGCCTGGCGCCGGAAGGGGCGCTGCTGATCCGTCCGGACGATTTCGTCGGATGGCGCGCCGAGCGACTCCCCGCCGACCCCGAAGGGGAACTGCGGCAAGCGCTTTCGACGATCCTGGGCCCGCTACCTGCGCGAGCGTAAGCGGACTGCGATTTTGCACGCGAATTTCCGCAGTGCCCTTACGCTCGCGGGCCTAGAAATTACAGCGGGATGTTCTTGTGACGGCCGCGGCGCGCGGGCGCCTGGGCCAGCGCCTCGGTGAGCTTGCTGCGGGTGTGCGACGGGTCGATCTTCTCGTCGACCACGCCGATCTCGATGGCGCTGTCCACGCCGCCCGCGATCCGCTCGTGCTCGGCCGCCAGCTGGTCGTGCAGCGCTTCGCGCTCGTGATCGGCCGCGGCGGCCAGCTTCTTCTTGTGCAGAATGCCGACGGCCGCCTTGGCGCCCATCACCGCCACCTCGGCGTCCGGCCACGCGTATACCTTGGTGGCGTTCAGCGACCGGGAGTTCATCGCAATGTAGGCCCCGCCGTAGGTCTTTCGGGTCACCAGCGTGACACGCGGAACCGTGCACTCACCGAACGCGTGCAACAGCTTGGCGCCGCGGCGCACCACGCCGCCCCACTCCTGGTCGACGCCGGGCAGGTAGCCGGGCACGTCGACGATCACCACCAGCGGAATACCGAACGCGTCGCACAGGCGCACGAAACGCGCTGCCTTCTCGGCGCTTTCGGAGTTCAGGCAGCCACCCAGGCGCAGCGGGTTGTTGGCCAGCACGCCGACAGTGCGGCCGGACAGGCGACCCAGCCCGATCACCATCGACGGCGCCCAATTGGCCTGGAACTCGTCGAACGGCGTCTCGTCATCGAGGATCGCGGTCACGATCGGGCGCACGTCATAGGCCCGCCGTGCCGACTCGGGCAACAGCGCGTGGATGTCGGTGTCACCGGCCTCGGCCTTGTTCCGGTCGAAATGCCCCTGCTGGCAGAACAACCCGACCAACCGGCGACCCCGCTCATAGGCGTCGAGCTCGTCGTCGGCGACGATGTGGCACACCCCGGACTTCTTGTGGTGGGTCTCCGGGCCACCCAGCGAGCACATGTCCACGTCCTCGCCGGTGACGCTGCGCACCACGTCGGGCCCGGTAACGAAAACCCGGCTGTCCGGTGCCATCACGATGACGTCGGTCAGGGCCGGCCCGTAGGCGGCGCCGCCGGCCGCGAAGCCGACGACCACCGAGATCTGCGGGATGTAGCCGGACGCCCGGATCATCGCCTCGAACACCAGGCCCACCGCGTGCAGGGCCTTCACGCCCTCGGCCAGCCGGGCGCCGCCGGAGTGCCAGATGCCCACGATCGGGCTCTGCTCCTCGATGGCGGTGTCGTAGGCGTTGACGATGTGCGTGCACCCCTCGATGCCCATGGCACCGCCCATCACGGTGCCGTCGGTGCAGAACGCAATGGTGCGTACACCGTTCACGGTCCCCGCGGCGGCCAGCACGCCGGAGCGATCACGCTCGTGCAACAGCTCGACGGTGTCGTCGTCGAAGAAATTGCTCAAGCGCAACAGCGGGTCGCGAGGGTCGAGCGACTCGCCAACCGTCTCGGGGGCCGTGATAGTCATCGCAGGTCTCCTGATATTCGGTGTTGCTCGGATCAGTACCGCCCGAAGGCGATGGCCACGTTGTGTCCGCCGAAGCCGAACGAGTTGTTGATGGCGTACTCGTAGTTGC